>NZ_JBALEQ010000091.1:0-113481 GCF_036917775.1 Nostoc sp. | reverse complement strand
AATCGCCTCTGGTATCTCGGTTATTTGGTTGGAAAAGAGGTAAAGGTGGTTGAGATTGGTTAATTTTGTAATCGCCTCTGGTATCTCGGTTATTTGGTTGCTACCGAAGTTAAGGTAGGTGAGATTGGTTAATTTTGTAATCGCCTCTGGTATCTCGGTTATTGGGTTGCTACCGAGGTTAAGACCGGTGAGATTGGTTAATTTTGTAATCGCCTCTGGTATCTCGGTTATTTGGTTGGAAAAGAGGTAAAGGTGGTTGAGATTGGTTAATTTTGTAATCGCCTCTGGTATCTCGGTTATTTTGTTGTAATTGAGGTGAAGCTCGGTGAGATTGGTTAATTTTGCGATCGCCTCTGGTATCTCGGTTATTTTGTTGTATCTGAGGTGAAGCTCGGTGAGATTGGTTAATTTTGTGATCGCATCAGGTATCTCCGTTATTTTGTTGCTATCGAGGTAAAGGTGGGTGAGATTGGTTAATTTTGCGATCGCATCAGGTATTTCAGTTAGCTCTACTCGAATTAAGATAAGTTCCTCTAAATGTAGTATTTGCGTTATCACATCGGGAATGCTCTTTAAAGGATTGCCACTAATATCCAACTTATGCAAATTAGGCAAATCCAATAGTTCGAGTGGAAGCGTTTTTAAATTGTTGCCTGAAACTTTTGGGAGATTGAGGTCTCCTACTCGTTCATAACCTTCAACTTTCTTTCCCAAAATCAAAGACTCAAGCTGCTGCAACTTACCAATTTCCACAGGTAACTCAGTCAACTCTTGCCCCGACAAGTCTAACTCTCGCCAACCCTCAGCCACGGCGCGATCTATCAGTTGCAATAACTCTTGCTGCGTCATAATTCTAAGGAGAAGGGTAAAAGGAAACAAGATTGATGAAGATTATCTTAACTGATTAGGGAAAAATGATCGTAAAAGGCGATCGCTGTTTGGAATATTCTGGATTTAGGCGATCGCTGTTCAATACTGTTTGGGTAAGGTTTTTTGGTGATATGTCCTATGATCACAAAGACGCGATAAATCGCCGTCTCTACAATAATCAGTCCTTTGTAGAGACGGCGATTTATCGCGTCTCTTGCCTTAACCGAACCTTATTGGATCGCTATTTGGCATATTCTGGATTTAGGCGTTCGGGCTGAAATGATGGGAAAAGGCGATCGCTTATCGGAAATTGAGATTGGGCTTCAAAACAGTCGCTAAGATAATTACTATAAAATTTCAAGTTAGGATGAAATAAGGGAGAGAGATTTTGTTGTTATGAATAAGAGGACTCAACTGCTCGAAGTAATTGCAGCTTTACCAGAGGAATTAGTTGACCAAGCATTAAATTACGTGCAAATGTTACAAAATCCTATTCAGATTACACCAAGAGTTTGCGGGGGACAAGCGCGAATTAGAAATACACGAATTCCCGTATGGACTTTAGTAGCATATCGTCAACAAGGTGCCCCGGATGAAGAATTATTGTCAAATTATCCTGGATTGACTGCGGAAGATTTAAGTGCAGCTTGGCATTACTACGAACAAAATCCTGAAAAAATCGATCGAGAAATTGCCCAAGACGATTTAGTTTAATGGCATTACAATTTTACTCCAATGAAAATTTTCCCATCGCAATGGTAAACTTACTCAGATCGGAGGGACACGATGTATTAACTTCCTACGAAGCAGGTCAAGCAAATCAAGGTATTCCTGACGATGTTGTTTTGCAGTATGCCACAGCGACAGGTCGCATTTTGATTACGGAAAATCGCCAAGATTTTATCGATCTACATCGCACTGCACCAAATCATGCTGGCATGATTATTTTTAAACACGATCGTGATTATGCTGGGAAAGTCAAGGCAATAATTGATTTTTTGGATGAGGATAGTCGAACCTTAGAGAATCGTTTGTTGCGGGTTATGAAGCAAAATATAAAAGCAGTCGGACAGATTTTTTTTGTACAGGAGTATGGTAAAAGTTGATTGCGATCGCTGTTGAATATTGCGGACTTAAGCGATTGCGCTCAGATGATGGGAAAAGGCGATGTCTACGACGGTCACTTAGCGCAGCCGAAGTGCGGGCTACGCCTACGCAAAACATAATAGCCATCATTACCAATCAGCTTGAATTGCTTCCTGTAAATTAGCCGCCTCATCATCACTTAAAATACCCGCAAATTTTGCTAGAGGATGATGACTACGCGTTGTCTGAACCCGATGCAAAAAATCTAACATTACTTTAATTAACTCATCTGGAACCTCTGCAAGTTCTTGGATAAGCTGCTCGCGCCTAGTCATACATTTGCCCTCTTTAGCAAAGTTTAGCGTCAATATTATAACGAATCAGGCTCAAAACGAATTACACAGGTTGAGCGTAGGCGTAGCCCGTCGCAGACATCGTTTCTGACTGTCTCTGTTATTATACCTGCGATCAATTTTTGGCATTCTTTACAAAATTTACTATTAAGTTTTATATCGTATTCAATCAATTCATTCAGGAAATAGAACAAACACCCGTCACACTAAAACCAATATGGAAAATGAAACAAAATTGACGCTAATTAAAACCATTCACACGTTGATATGGGTATTCTTCAACTTTGTGATTTTCTATATGCTTTATGCCGCAATCGCAAATAAACTTGATCTCTGGCTCTGGATTGGTTATGGATTTGTATTTCTAGAAAGTCTAACCCTACTAACCTTTAAATTACACTGCCCATTAAATCTGCTTGCCCGAAAATACTCAAATTCCACAAAAGACAATTTTGATATTTATCTTCCAAGTTGGTTAGCCAAATATACTAAGTTGATCTATACATCTATTTTCATAACTATTTTTATCATCACAATCTATCAAATTCTAAATTAACAAATATAGGTAAATATTATGTGGATGAAATGGATTGCAATGATTGGTGTTTTAATCATAGTCTGCCTCGGACTTGCTGCAATCTATGGTAGCTATCGCTGGCAGTCAAACACTGATAACTTACGAGCCAAATTAATAAATGGACGGCGAACAATTAAGCCCCAAATGTATGACCAAAAAGAAATTGAAGGCTTACCAGATCCCGTACAGCGATTTTTTCGGACAGTAATCAAGGATGGACAAGCGATCGCATCTGCGGTCAAGCTCTCTCAGCAGGGACAGTTCAATATGAGTGAAACTGAAGATAAGTGGAGTCCGTTTACTGCCACACAGCTTGTAATCACGCAGCGCCCCGGTTTTGATTGGGATGCACGTATTCAGATGGCTCCAGGAGTTAATGCCTTTGTTCATGATACATATCTGTTAGGGGAAGGCAGCTTACACGCATCATTACTCGGTCTTTTCACCGTTGCAAAAATGCACGGTGCGCCTGAAAACAATCAAGGTGAATTGTTGCGGTACTTTGCAGAAACTACTTGGTATCCCACTGCCCTATTACCCAGTCAGGGTGTACGCTGGGAAGCAATTGATGACACCTCCGCTCGCGCTACTTTGACGGATGGTGCAACAACTGTCTCCCTCGTATTTCAATTTAATGCTGAAGGGGCGATCGCTACTTGTCGGGCTGAGGCTCGTTATCGTGACAAGCTGACTGCTATGCCTTGGGTTGGTCGATTCTGGGAATATTCAGTTTGTAATGGGATGCTTATTCCCTTAGAAGGCGAGGTGGGATGGGAGTATCCAGAAGGCACTCGGCTTTATTTTAAAGGAAGAACTACAGAGATTCACTATGAGTTCGCGTCTTGATGGACTGCAATCGAAACAAATATCAAAAAGTCTGTTACGACTAGCGGAGCCTGACCATGCAGGAATTTCTATTTGCTCTCACACTATCAGCTTTGCCCGTTGTCAGCAACTTCATGGGAGCAATGCTTGCTGAAGCTTTACCGTCATCAAAACAAACATTAGGGCTTGCACTGCACGCTGCTGCTGGCGTACTGCTAGCGATCGCATCTACCGAACTAATACCAAGAGTTGCCTACGCTAAACCTGTTTGGGCAGCTATTTTAGCGTTGTTTTTGGGTGGAGCTTTTTTTGTCTGGATTAATCAGCTTCTTAATTTAAGCAAAAATAGACTGCGTGGCGTTGATCATAATAGTGTTAGTTGGGTGATTTTTCTGAGCATTGCCATTGACTTATTTGGCGATGGCTTAATGATTGGCACCAGTTTGACGATCGCGCCTCATCTAGGCGTGATGCTGACATCGGGGAGAGTTGTGGCTCATATTCCCGAAGGATTTGTCACCAATGCAGAGTTTAAAAGTCAAAATATGCCGCGAACACAGCGATTTTGGTTACTTGCGGCATTTCTGATCCCTGTTTGGCTGGGTGCGACGCTGGGCTATTGGGGATTACGCGGACAAACTGATCTACCCAAGTTAATTGTACTTGCATTTACAACAGGCACTTTAATGGTGGCGATCGTTGAAGAAATTCTTCCTGAAGCCCATCAAACTCAAGATACAAACTTATCTACGTTGACGTTTATCGGGAGTTTTGCACTTTCAATGTTGTTCTCATCTTATCTTGAATAGCCGAGTAACTCTGTATAGAATCCACCTGATGAAAAAACCATCTTTCTTAACACAACCATTCTTTTTATTAGGAATATCTTTATTTATTTATATAATGGCACTTAGCTTGCCAGCACTAACTTTTGAGATAGTCGAACACAAGACAATACACACAGGTTCAACTTATATCATGAAGGGGGTTGAAGTTACGATTGGGGGAATACTTGGATTGTTATTTCTTCAAGCGCCGGCTATTGGCTGGTTGGCTAATCCACTTTATTGGTATTCCTGTAAATTTTTTCTACAGAAGAAATACAAGTTCTCAATAGCTTCTGCTTTTTGTTCAATTATTGTAGGTTTTACAGGCACAATCTCAACATATTGGTTTGCGTTACCTAATGGTAGTAATCCTGATAGTCAGCTTCTATTAATCAAGTTACTTCCTGGTTTCTGGTTATGGCTTGCGGCTCCTGCCTTTGTGATGATTATTGCTAGTGGCTTTGCTTATTGGAAACACAGTCATCGCCTTGAAAGAAAAAGTGTGAAGCTTCCCTAGACTTCGTGAGAGCAATTGTTCGCATGATTGAATTGGAACTTATCTCTAACTGAAAATACACCCACCGCAAAAAACCTGCAATTCTCCTAAATTGCCGCTACGTGAACAAGAGGTAACTGATGCCAACTACAACAGATTTTAAAGACTACTATGCCATTTTGGGAGTAAGCAAAACCGCAACCCCTGAAGAAATCAAACGGACTTACCGCAAACTTGCCCGCAAATATCATCCTGACCTCAATCCTGGAGACAAAGACGCAGAAACAAAGTTCAAAGAACTCAATGAAGCGAATGAAGTACTCTCCGACCCAGAGAAGCGGCAGAAGTACGATCGCTTTGGTCAGCACTGGAATCACCCTGGTTACACTGAAGCGCCGCCACCCAGTTCCACTAACGTTGGTACAACCGACTTCGATCAGTACGGCGATTTTGATTCGTTTATCAACGATCTGCTGGGTCGAACGAGACGTAAAACCTCCACTGGTGGCTTTGATGATTTTAATGGAGGATTTCGTTCTCAAGCACCCGCACCGGATACTGAAGCTGCGATCGCCCTCACATTTTCTGAAGCATTTCACGGTGTCCAAAAGCGTTTGCAACTCGATGAGGAAACGATCAACGTTCGTATTCCCGCAGGTGCAAAACCAGGTAGTCGAATTCGGCTCAAGGGTAAAGGTCGTCCTAGTCCATTTTCTCAACAGCGCGGCGATTTATATCTAACTATCGAGGTGTTAACCCATCCCTTCTATCGATTTGAGGGCGATAACCTCGTTTGTGACATTCCCATTCGCCCCGATGAAGCGGTTTTAGGGGCAGAAATTAACGTGCCTACCCCCGATGGTAGCGTGACAATGAAAGTTCCTAAAGGGGTGCGATCGGGGCAATCGCTGAGACTACGCGGCAAAGGCTGGACATTGCCAAAAGGGGGACGAGGTGATTTATTTGCCAAACTTCAGATTGTCACCCCGCAAGACCTGAGTGCGATCGAGCAAGAATACTACGAAAAAATCCAGGCAAACACTAGCTTTAACCCACGTACCCAATTAGAGGAGATAAAATTATGACCTTCAGCCTTTCAAAAACCGTGGTTTCACTAGAAGGTGAGCAACTCTACAGCTTTGAATATGCTGCATTAATCACTAAGACTTCGATTACCCTAGTGAAGTTTTATGTTGAATTAGGCGTAATTGAACCCATTGGTGATTTACTGCATTCCCGCGAGATTGCGCGAATTGCTCAGATTCAACGCTTGCGTCGAGATTTGGGGCTGAACTTAGTCGGAGCGGCAATGGTGCTAGATATGACGACTGAAATCGCTCAATTACGGGCACAGCTCAAAATGTATCAGTCTCATTCATCGAATTCATTATGAGCTATCTGAACCAACGGTCAAAGCCGGCATTAGATCAAGAGCGCAGCGAAGTGCTGCAACAGTTAGAAGATTGGCTAGAAACGCCGATGTTGGTGCTGGGCTTTGCTTGGTTGGGACTTTTTATTGTTGAGCTAGTTTGGGGACTAAATCCTCTATTAGAAGCGATCGCCATTATCATTTGGATTGCATTTATCATAGATTTTGGGATCAAATTTCTCCTCGCACCTCACAGAATTTCTTACCTTCGACATAATTGGTTGACCGCTTTTTCACTATTTATTCCAGCACTGCGAATCTTTCGGATTTTGCGAGTCATGCAGTCTTTGCAATCAGTTCACGCGGTTCGAGGGTTACAGTTGTTGCGAGTGATGACACGAACCAACAAAGGAATGCGAGTCCTGGGAGCCAGTATTGGGCGGCGAGGGTTTGGCTATGTGGTGGGATTAACTGCGATCGTTACTCTAATTGGAGCGGCTGGAATTTATGCGTTTGAGCGCGAACTTCCTGATGGTGCGATCGCCGATTATGGTACTGCGCTGTGGTGGACGGCAATGGTAATGACTACGATTGGGTCTGATTATTTTCCGAAAACGGCAGAAGGGCGGGTACTATGTTTTTTCCTGGCACTGTATGCGTTTGCGATCAGTGGTTATGTGACAGCAACCCTGGCAACATTCTTTGTTGGTCAGGATGCCGAGAATGAGCAAGCAGAACTAGCAGGTATGAAATCAATTAAAGCCTTGCAAGCAGAAATTACCGCACTGCGAACTGAGATTCAAACTTTAGCACGACGAGATTTAGACAGGAATAGCACTAAGAAAAGCTGAAACATCGTCAGGGCAGGGTGTGGGAGGTGTGGGAGGTGTGGGAGGAGGGGGAAGAAGTCTTACCCCCCACACTCCCCACTCTGACTTGTCTCCCTTGTCTCTTCTTAATGCCCAATGCCCCATTCCCAATTCCCAATGCCCAATGCTCCATGCTGCCCCAACACTCGTATGATCTACATATCAGGAAAACATAACAGCCAGATTTTTACCGCAAAACATGGGCAGTATTTGGGAAATCGATTTTTACTCCCGTCCGATTTTGGACGATAATCAGAAAAAAATTTGGGAAGTCTTAGTCTGCGAAAGCCCCTTGGATATTGGCACAAAACCAAATTCTTTGTTTCGCTATGCTCAATATTGTCCCAGTACCCAGGTAAACTCGGGCTGGTTGCGGACAGCATTGCAAGAGGCTATTAACCAAGCTGGAAAAGCACCAATCAAAATCCGCTTTTTCCGCCGCCAAATGAACAACATGATTACTAAAGCCTGCCAAGATATAGGCATTCCCGCCCAGCCTAGTCGCCGCACTTTGGTTCTTAACCAATGGCTAGAAGAGCGGATGAAGGAAGTGTATCCTCAAGAGGCAGGGTATCAAGGGGGGACTAATCCCTCAGTCCGCTTGGAGAAACCTTTGCCGCAACGTTTACCAGATGCTTTGGAAGGGCAACAGTGGGTATTTGTTACCTTGGATGCTGCGGATCTGGCAGAGATGCCAGAGTGGGAAATTGGCTTTGGTGAAGCTTTCCCTTTAGAATTGGTGAAAGTTTCACCCGAAGCCCGTATTCCGGGTATTTTGATTTTCTCACCGAGAGCGTTACCCTTGGCTGGCTGGATGTCTGGTTTGGAGTTGGCTTTCTTAAGATTTGACACCAGTGAAGAGCCGAGATTGCTTTTAGAAACGGGGGTAAATGAAAGCTGGATTGTGGCAAATATCAAAAAACCTCAAGTCTTGGCAGAGGCCAAAGGTTTTGAAGAAGCCAAGCAAAAAGCTAACGGAGTGCATTTTATTGGTATACAGTCTGATCCCAAAGCAGAATCTTTTGCTGGTTTTTGGCTATTGCAAGAGGTTAATCTTTGAAGATGGGAATGGGGAATGGGGAATGGGGAATGGGGACTGGAAAGACAAGGGGGAAAAGGAGAATGACTAATGACTAATGACCAATGACAAATGACAAATGACTAGATCCGTTGAGACATGACAATGATTTGGGATAATTAACTGCGTCCATCAGTTTTGATCTGCGGTTCCAAATCGTAACTGTAAGGAAACGCTGATGATTTTTGGATAGTTATCTGCGTACATCGGCAGAAAGCCCGATCGTTGGTTTTTAGCGATCGCACTTTCTCCAAGGTGCGTTGATATGCGGTTCAAAATCCACAATTCACTAAGGGTCATGGGTTCTGAAAATTTGTCACAAGATACACTAGCCGAACAGTTGCTGGAACTAGCTATAAAATCTGGAGCAGAAGCTGCTGAGGTGTATCAGTCGCGATCGCTTTCTCGTCCAGTGTTTTTTGAGGCAAACCGGCTCAAACAGCTAGAAACCAACCAATCTGAAGGTACAGCACTACGGCTTTGGCGAAACGGTCGTCCGGGATTGACGGTGGCTTACGGTTCTGTATTAGCCGAGGTGATGGTGGAAAAAGCTCTGGCATTAAGCCACCTGAATGAACCGGAAACTGTAGAATTAGGCTCTAATTTTCAGCCCTCTTACCCAGATTTAGGAGAAAGTGTACCGATAGAGATTTTGGTAGACTGGGGCAAAGAAGCGATCGCACTCATCCGCGATGTCTATCCTGATGTTGTGTGCAATGGTGACTGGGAATGTGATATCGAAACTACTAGAATAGTCAACACTAAAGGTTTAGATTGTTACTACACCGATACTACCCTCAACTGCTATGTATCAGCAGAATGGGTACGTGGTGATGATTTTTTAAGTGTTGCTGATGGTCAAACCAAACGGGGGGAACTTCACCCTGAGAGATTAGCTAACCAAATTTTACAACGGTTAATCTGGGCTAGAGAAAATGTCTTGCCCCCTACTGGTCGTGTCCCGATTTTGTTCACTTCTAAAGCTGCTGATATGCTTTGGGGGACTGTCCAAGCCGCTTTGAATGGTAAGCAAGTCTTAGAAGTATCTTCACCTTGGGCAGAACGTTTAGGCAACCCAGTTGTTGCCCCTAGTCTCACTCTCTACCAAGATCCAGAAGCTGGCCCTTACAGTTGCCCTTTTGATGATGAAGGCACTCCGACTCAATCTTTAGTATTTATCCAAAACGGGATTTTACAGCATTTCTATGGCGATCGCACCACCGGCCGCCATCTGGGTACTGACACTACTGGAAATGGTTTTCGCCCTGGTTTGGGCAGCTATCCCACCCCTGGTTTATTTAATTTTCTCATTCAGCCAGGTTCAACATCGTTACCAGATTTGATTCAACAACTAGATGATGGCTTGATTGTGGATCAAATGCTGGGTGATGGTGGCAGTATTTCTGGAGATTTTTCGATCAATGTCGATTTAGGCTACCGCGTCCAAAATGGTCAAGTAATTGGGCGTGTTAAGGATACTATGGTTGCAGGTAATGTTTACACAGCCCTGAAGCAATTGGTTGCACTGGGTAACGATGGTGACTGGAATGGTTCTTGTTATACTCCATCTCTGATAGTAGAAGGGCTATCCACCACGGGGAGAAGTAATTGAATAATTCTTAATTCGTAATTGGGGGAGAGTGCTTTTGTACAGCGATCCTAAATTATTTGTGAATAACAAGATCCCCGACTTCTTAAAGAAGTCGGGGATCTGGGCCTTTAGATAGACTTTTAAACCATCCTCTAAGATTCCACTAAACAGCTTTTTAGGCAAGATTTATAATCCAAAATTTAAAATCCAAAATTGGTATGAATCAGCGTTTTCGCACCTGGTGGCAGCCTAGAAGAGGTTTAGCGATCGCCGAAGCTTGTGT
This sequence comes from Nostoc sp., assembly GCF_036917775.1. Lineage (GTDB taxonomy): Bacteria > Cyanobacteriota > Cyanobacteriia > Cyanobacteriales > Nostocaceae > Nostoc. The sequence goes on along the minus strand of NZ_JBALEQ010000091.1, from coordinate 103,257 downwards.
TATCGGTTTGGTTGCTGCCCTATCTGCGGTGTTCCTGAAAGTAGGATCGGGATGGTTGGGGACATGGCGAGTGCATACAACCCACCTTTTCCCGGCATGGCTGGTATTACCTATAATTGGTCTTGTCCTGGGATTTCTCGCTGGATGGATGGTGGATAGATTGGCACCAGAGGCTGCTGGTAGCGGTATTCCGCAAGTCAAAGCAAGTCTAGCCAATGTGCCTGTGAATTTATCGTGGCGGGTAGCAGGTGTAAAGTTACTCAGCGCTATCATCGCCATCGGTTCGGGCATGACTCTAGGACGGCAAGGCCCTACTGTCCAAGTAGGGGCAGGTTTGGCAGCAGGTATGAGTCGTTGGGTTCCCACTTCCCCCGATCATCGACGGCAAATGATTGCAGCAGGAGCGGGTGCGGGTTTGGCTGCTGCTTTCAATGCCCCGATCGCAGGTGTATTATTTATCGTTGAAGAGTTACTCCAAGATTTATCAGGATTGACTCTGGGAACTGCCATTATTGCCTCCTTTATTGGTGGGGTGATATCCCGCCTCTTAGGTGGTGGCTCTCTTGACCTTAACCTGCAATTAACGCAATCTTTCAGCCAATTTTCTATCCCAGAAATTCCCTTTTTCCTACTGTTAGGGATCTTGGCAGGGTTGTTGGGTGCATTATTTCATAGCGGCTTAATATTTAGTATTAAATTTTATAGAAGATTACACATCAGCTTACCCCTGCGGGTAGCTTTAGCTGGATTTATCTCTGGTGTTGTCGTGGCTATGCTCCCTGCATCCTTCCGGGATAATACAGGATTACGGGAGTCCTTAATTACTGGAGGTTCACAACCTACATTAGCAGCGATCGCCTTTGCTGCCCAGTTCATCCTCACACTGATAGCATTCGGTTCGGGAGCGCCAGGGGGATTATTCGCTCCCAGTCTGATTATGGGTTCTTGTTTAGGACATATTATCGGTGTAACTGAGTTATATATCACTGGAGTTGGTTCTCCTGCTACTTACGCCCTAGCGGGAATGGGGGGATTTTTTAGCGCCGTTTCCAAAGTGCCAATCACAGCAATTGTGATTGTGTTTGAAATGACTACAGATTTCAATCTGGTACTACCTTTAATGATTGTTTCTGTAGCAGCTTATCTGGTTGCGGATAAGGTAGTCCCTGGTTCGCTTTATGAGAAACTTTTGGAGTTAAAAGGAATTGCTCTCACCAAACAAGTTCCGATGGAGGGAGCATTAACCAAGTTAACTGCAAAAGATGTGATGCAAGAACGAGTAGAAACTCTGGATGCAGAGATGAGCTTAGAAGAAGCAATGCAGTCCTTTGCTCGTTCCCATCATCGCGGTTTTCCTGTGGTTGAAGATAGCAAGTTAGTAGGAATTGTGACGCAATCAGATTTGCTAAAAATACGGGAGAGTACAAACCATGCACTTCGCGATCGCAATTTAGCCGATATTTTTTTAAAAGAAATTATGACACCTGTCCCGATGACGGTAACACCGACTCACACCCTGGCTAATGTCTTGTATTTACTTGATCGCTATCAAATCAGTCGCTTACCAGTGGTGAATGGACGGAAACTGATCGGGATTATTACCCGTGCAGATATTATTCGGGCGGAAGCAGATCATCTCAATTGTGGAAATGGAACTCCTAAGCTGCAACCAGAACCTTCATACATAGTTTACCAAACGCGATCGCCTAGCACCGGTAGCGGTAGATTATTAGTACCAGTAGCTAATCCCGAAACCGCAGGTGTTCTATTACAAATGGCAGCAGCTATTGCCCGCGATCGCCATTATGAAATAGATTGCGTGCAAGTTATGCTCATACCCCGCCACAGTTCCCCATCAGAAACCCAAGTAAGAACGGCAAAAAGTCGCCGCTTGCTAAGACAGGCGGAAGTCTTAGCAAAAAAGTGGAAAATACCCTTGCACACGCAGATTCGAGTTACCCACGATGTCGCCCAAGCAATTTTAGAGACAATCAACGAACAACACATCAACTTGATTTTAATGGGATGGAAAGGTAACACATCTACCCCTGGTCGGATTTTTGGCAGCGTTGTAGACAACATAATTCGCCAAGCCACCTGCGAAGTCGTGTTAGTAAAATTAGGCACTACTCCACACTCCCCACTCCCCACTCAGCACTCCTTTAACCGTTGGCTAGTTCCAATGGCTGGTGGTCCCAATTCCCCCCTAGCAATTAAGTTGTTACCGGCTTTAATTACATTGGGAAATGATCCACAAATTCGTTTGACACAGGTGTTTAATCCATCTGAACTCAAGCCGGATATGTCAATTTCAGAACAAGCCATCCGTCAGTTGATGCGTCGCCGCAAATTATCGAGTACTGTAGTTGCCCTCCCAGTGCAAGCTGATTCAGTAGCTGAAGGTGTGATTAACCTAGTGAAAACCGAAGGTTACGATGTTGTAGTTTTGGGAGCTTCCCGCGAGGGATTATTGCAGCAGGCAATTCAAGGTAACATTCCCGAAGCGATCGCCTCTGGTGTAGAAAGTACAGTGATTTTGGTCAGGGGTGCAATTCACAAGTGAACTACTCACTTGTTTATTGGCGATAAAATATACCAATAATCAAAGTAAAAATTATCGGTATTAAAATTGGAATGGCAACAATCAGTCCCCACTTACCAAACTTAATTTCCTCACCCTCAGATTTTAGAAACGCAATCCAACCTACAACTCCCATCAAAACCCAAATAAACCCAAAGGAAAGAAATATAATAAATACTGAGTCTTCCATTTTTATTTAAATTATAACTAATGACCATTAACTAACTTTACTAAGTTTGCACGGAACTGATTAAAATCAAAAGCGTCAATAGTTTTTTGTTGCAAGTATTTTGGTTGGTAAATTACTGGATTAGAACAATCGCCTTGTAGGATTTTTATTAAATTATAGGCTATTTCTTCAACGTTATCAGGATCAACCAAACATCCCAACTTCCCTTCAGCCAAAGGATCTATAGAACCATCTTGATTACCTGCCAATACAGGTTTACCACAAGCTAAAGCTTCTAGATAAACAATTCCAAATCCCTCTCCTTTACTAGGCAAAGCAAAAACATCGCACAGATTGTAATGAGCGCACAATTCTTCATCTGGGACAAATCCCGCAATAGTCACACAATCTTGGAGATTTAACTTAGCAACTAAAGCTTTTATTCTAGGTATATCATCTCCCTTACCTGCGAGAATGAAATGAACATCAGGGAGACACAACCGTACTTTAACTAAAGCATGAAGCATTTGGTCATAACCCTTGTATTTTGCCATACGTCCCATGCGCGTCACTGTTAAAATTACAGGCTGTTCATTTGTTAAGTTATATCGCTTGAGTAAGTAACTAGGTTTAGGATTTATTTTAAATTGATTAGCATCAAACGTATTAGGTAAAACAAATATTTTCTCTGAATCAATATTTTTGCCTTCAAGCAAACGTTGGCGGGTATAATTACTAACACTAACAATTTTGTCTGCTTTTTGTAATGCTAGTTTTATAAAATTGTTTTCTATTTCCCAAACTTCTAAGCCATGAGCAACTACCCAATAAGGAATCCCAGTTAGAAGTTTTAAAATATAACAAGCAGTAGCGTAGTTAACGTGAGTTGATATAACTACAGTCGGGCGTTGGAAAATAGCCAAGATAATTATTTTGGCAGCAAATAAAATTGTTTGCAATAATTTTGGCAAGTTTCCAAAATAATGAAATTTTGTTGAACTTAAAAATTGTAAGTTTTGCTGGGTTTTTAAATTCTGCTTATCATACTTGAGAAATACATCATAATCAGCTTCAGGATATACATCTTGTAACGCTTTGAGCAAAAACGTTGAGTAAACTTGAATACCTCCCTTAAAATCAAATATATTCGGAAATATTAAGTAAAAATTACCTTTATTTATTGCAGATTTTTTGAACATAGTAAATAATCTCAGCTTATCATTGCATGACAACATCTTTCCGAGAATTGATAGCTACTGCCAGAAAATAAAACTCAATAGTTGTGAAAGTATAGTCTTCAACAAAAACATCTGGCAATTGAGATGCTAAAAACATAATAATCGGAATGATAATTACGGGATTAGCATATTTAACTTTATATGTTATTTGTACTAAAAAGTTTATAAATAGGAATAATCCAGTAACGCCTTGTTCTACTAACACATTTAAAAATATATTATGGGCGTGATAACCTTTCACTCCAAAAACTTTTACTCCTATATGTTCTGCAAAAACTCCTACACCTATACCAATTATCGGTCTTTTAATAGTTTCAATAATAGCTGCGTGCCAAAGGGCGAACCTTGATAAGGCTGTACCTACAGGGCTAGGAAGCACTATTTCGCTGGGATTGGTTGAAAATAAATTAATTAAGGGAAATATTTTACTATTTCCTAAACCAATTCTATATGTAGATACCGGTATGGATATAATACATAAAAGCCAGACGCTCAAGATCGCAATCATTTGTCTAACACTAATAATTTTATATATTAATAAAAGAAACATTCCGAGAATAAAAACTAACCAAGAATTTCTACTAGCAGACAGAGCTAGGGAAATAAAAAAAATAAATTCGCTTATATATAATTCCAGTTTAGATATATTTTTCTGTTTTTCTAAAATCAGGCTTAAACATAATCCCACAGATATTATTACCCCAAACTGATTAGGATTTTGCATTATTGAACCAATTTGAGGATAATAACTTGGAAATTTTAATAATTTAAAAATCCAACTATCGGGAGATAAAGCTTCTAAAAAACCAAAGACACCAATTATTTGTAAGAGATACAATATACAACGATAATAAAATATTAAAAATGGTTTTTGTGATTTTTTAAAAGTTAAAACTAAAAAAGCAAAAAATACTATGAAGTAAGTGGTATATTTTATACTATAAGTAATAGCGGTATTTGGAAATGGGCTAATCAATGAGGATACCCACATTCCACAATAAATTAGAGCCATAGATATCAAAATGATTCTATGCTTTTTTAAAACTTCGGGGATTGATTTTACAGATAAAGTAATTACACCAAGGCTAAATGCAGGAAGTAATAAATAATGAATACCAATATTGAGTCCAGGAAATTTAATTCGTCCTAAAAGTGAAGAGAATAGTATGAGCAGGAAAAATATATTAATCATAACTTTGTAGTTAGGGACAGTTGTTTGACAACATAAAACCTAGATTAAACCGACAATCTGAGGTTTAAGCAGAGATTTTGATATTTTTTCCAGCTAAAATTATAAACACACAAAAAATATTATCATAATTACTGTCGTTGACAATATTATGTCTTAAACCTATGAGTAAGCTGAGATTTCAGCCAACCAAAATGTGCTATTTATATAAAACAGGAGTCAGAATTCAGAATGGGCTTCGCCCCGCTACGCTAAAAAAATGCAGAATACTCTACCCATAAAGGGATAGAGTTTAAAGCAAGAATATTTTAGTTTTTTTCGCTTGACTACGGGCGAAAGCGCGTAGCGGGACGAAGTACGGTTTTAACCAATATTCAGACGCTCTCTACGAGACGCTACAAGCGTAGTTTGCTTTCCCGTAGGGGTACGCAGGTTATGCTTGCCGCCGACGCTAGCATCTACTCGTACAGAATTCAATTCTGTTAGCGGATAGCTAAGGTTTAGCCCATTCTGACTCCTGAGTTCTGAATTCTTCTTATAAACATATAAATAAAGCCTGCTGATGCAGGCTTTACCCATAATAATTTTTAAGAATTACGCAAAATTAGAATGCAACTTATTATTAATAGTTAGAACGGGAGCCAGGGGTACCTACCACATTAGGATCACGATAAGCTACATTATCATCAGCTTTGCGGTTCTTGCGACCCAATAAACCAAATAAACCGAGCAAGCCCAACAAACCCCAATCCCCATCTCGGTAATTTCTGTCAGTAGCAGTGTTATCAGTAGTAGTAGTAGTAGTAGTACCATCAGACGTGCTTGTTGTCTGAGCAGAAGCGGGCAAAACTGTGGGCAAAGTAGCCAAACTTAAAGCTAGAACAGTACTTCCTAGAATTTTGGAGACATTAAAGCGTTTCACGATCACATTCCTCAATTGAATTGCTGCAAGTAATAGTTAAAGCATATTAAGTTTTGACAACGCCAGCATCAATCTTTAGCTGCAAATATAAATCAGCTTAAAGTTGCATTTGTGATCGATTAAATAAACATTTTGGTATAGATTATATTAGCGAGCCGATTAAATTAGGTAATAATGAAGTCAACGATCGCATTAAAAACAGCTCGATTACAGAAGGTCTACTGAATAAATAAATATGGGATGATTTTATAAATTTTCCGTTGTCCTTGTATATGAAAGCTTTCATGGCAAAAGTTGTATTGCGTTATCTAGCAATTGCTACACTTTTCAGTGAATCGGCTGCCAAATCTTGAGAATGTTTTCACCACTCCCACCACCGGCAATAGTTTCTCCATCGGGGCTGATGGCGATCGCATAAATATATCCAGAACCTGTATCTAAAGTGCGAATTTCCTTACCTGTTAAAGGATTCCACAGTTTAATTGTCTTGTCACTACTACCACTCACAAGGGTAAGGCCATTTTGAGTCCCACTGGGCAAAAAGGCAACAGAATTAACTTTATCTTTATGTCCCTTTAAAGTGCGGATTTCCTTACCTGTATTTAGATTCCACAATTTAATTGTTTTGTCTTTACTGCCACTGGCAAGGGTGACACCATCAGGTGCAAAAGCGACTGAAAGAATCGACTCTGCATTTCCTTTTAAAGTGCGGATTTCCTTTCCTGTATTTAGATTCCACAATTTAATTGTCTTATCCCAGCTACCACTAGCTAAGGTTTTGCCATCAGGACTAAAAGCCACAGATGGAACACCATCAGTATGTCCATCTAAAGTGCGGATTAACTTTCCTGTTTCCAGATTCCACAGTTTGATTTTTATATCTTTACTAGCAGTACCACTGGCAAGAGTTTTGCCATCAGGACTGAAAGCTACAGAAGTAACTCCGTCGGTATTTCCCTCTAAGGTGCGGACTAACTTTCCTGTTTCCACATTCCACAGTTTGATTGTCTTGTCTGCACTACCACTGGCAAGGGTTTTACTATCAGGACTGAAGGCTATAGTCCAAATCCAATTGGAATGTCCTTCTAAAGTGTGGATTTCCTCTCCACTAGCCAGATTCCATAGCTTGACTGTCTTATCATCACTAGCACTACCAAGGGTTGTGCCATCAGGACTGAAAGCTACAGAATTCACATCGCTGGAATGCCCCTTGAAGGCTTTGGGTAGAAAATCGCTTTTTGGGGGCGCAGAAATAGGCAAAGAACTAGGCGGAGAATTAGACGGAGAATATTCGCTCATTGTATGGGGGCGAGTCTGGAAATACCAAACTCCCCCCAATCCCAATACCAAAATGCTAGAAATTAACAGCAGTTGACTTTTTAATGTCTTATTTAGTTTTGGTGAAACTGACCTTTTCTTCGCTGGAGTAGATGCAAATGTTGGTGTAAGTAGAGTAACGGGCAGTGATGAAAATGATGATAGCCCAGGTGTCAAGTCAGCGATAACTTCATCAGCCGATTGGTAACGCTTTTGGATATCTAGTTGCAACAGCTTATCCAAAACTTCACCCAACTCTATAGACACAGAAACCCCATCCCTACCTGGACTGATTAAATATTGTCGCCAAGACCCAACCCAACTATAGCCTTGTTGTATCCACAGTTGAGATGGACGAACCCCAGTCAGTAGATGAAAACAAGTCGCCCCCAAACTGAATAAATCACTGGCTGGGTAAGCTTTGCCATCTTGCATCTGTTCAAGTGCAGTGTAACCGTGTGAGCCAATAACAGTACCCATTTTAGTCTGCACTGTTGCTGTCAGCTGCTTAGAGGCTCCAAAATCGATTAGTACTAATCGCCCGTCACTTTGACGACGAATAATATTTTGTGGTTTGATATCCCGATGAATCACTCCGCGCACATGGATAAACTTGAGTACGGGCAGTAAATCTAGCAAAAATTCCCGAATCTCTGTTTCACTATAGTTTCCGTGCCTTTCCCATTCCTTAAGCAAGTTTTGCCCATCGATAAATTGCTGCACTAAAAACAGATAGCCATTTTGCTCAAAATAAGCCAATAAAGTTGGAATTTGTGGATGTTCGGCGAGTTCTTGTAGTCGGCTTGCTTCTTGTTTAAATAGTTCAATGGCCTTTGTTAGTGGCCCAGTTCCCTGAAGTTTTGGGGCAAATTGCTTAACAACACAGCATTCATTCAGCTTGTGTACATCTTCTGCCAAATAGGTTCTACCAAATCCGCCCTCATCTGACAACACCTGAGTGGGACGATAGCGACCTCCCAGGAGGGGTATTAATTCTGCTCTACAACTATGGCAATAGTTATTTTTATCAGGATTTAGGGGTTTTTGGCAATCGGGATTCACACAACAGAGCATACTGGGAATCCATTTGAATGGGAGTATATATTCATCTTAAGTCATGCAGTATTATCTCTGTTCTTAGTTAATCTCCCTGAGAACCTATACATATCCCTAATTTCCTTACCTCATCAGGTATTGAAGAATTTAAATAATTTGAAAAAAGTTGTGCTTAAGCGATACCTTTTGAAGAATTTATTTGCACAAAATGAACAATAATATAATACTTACGCATTGATAGGAAATACCAAATATGGATGATTTTAAAAATCACATTTGTCGTCAGGGCAATCGGTAAGGTTCTAAGAATAAGTTGCAGATGGTGTTATTTACGCCTATACACAACATGATTCTTTTGTAAAGTACGTAAATTAAACTTTGACTTTCGGATATAAATTTTAAGGTGTTGCTGAATTCAGCTATCGTAGAAAGTAGTAATAATTTTTGGGAAAGCATCAAATACCTTCGTTGATGCGGTAAGTTTGGCTTTGCAGATAGTTTGGCTGCCAAGGAATGATCTGGAAATGGGGCTTTAGACTATTAATTTTATTCTTGGGGCTGGGGCTACTCTTGGATCTTGGTTGCCGCATAGGAGCAGATATTTTTTGGTTTCAGGAAGTCGGCTACCTCCAAGTATTTCTGTTAAGGGTTGTGACTCGTGGTGTTTTGTGGGTAGTGGTGGCTGGGGTAACTGCTGTCTATCTACTGCTAAATCTGGGTTTGGCACAACGGCTCAAATATTCCCAGTCTCTGAAGATTGAGGAAGTTAGGCGTGAGGAAGCAAAACTCACAAGTGAATTAACAAATTTTCTCAGCCCTCATTATTCAAGACGCGACGAAAGCCGGATACTTACAGCGCAACGCTTTAAAAAATTGAGATTGCGCGGGTTATTACCTCTAACCCTGATATTGAGCTTGTTGATCGGGTTAATGCTGGCTCACTATGGTCAAATTGCTCTTGCTTACTGGCATTTTCCAGTTAATCAGGGTATTTTACCCATTCCTGACCTATTTCGACTAGAGACAATCTGGCAACTCTTGAGGCAGATTTTCTCTCAAGTTTGGTATCTCGGTTTAATTGGGGGAGTTGCGATCGCAATCTTAATCTATCCCCAATTTTTACTCACTGCGATCGCGGTTATACTCAGCCCCATTTTTGCATTCATCCTATTCCAACACTGGCCAAAGGTGCTGCAATATTTCCACCCCACCCCTTTCAACAGCACCGACCCTTTATTTGGTCGAGATATCAGCTTTTACATATTTTGTTTACCCCTTTGGGAACTGCTAGAACTCTGGCTGATGGGATTATGTTTCTATGGTTTCGTCGCCGTTACCCTTACTTATCTCTTGTCGGCGGATAGTTTAAGTCAGGGGATTTTTCCTGGTTTTTCGCCCCAGCAGCAGCGTCATTTATTCGGTATGGGTGGTTTATTGATGTTGGTAGTGGCTTTGAGTTATTGGCAAAGTCGCTATGAACTCGTGTATTCTAGCCGTGGTGTAAGTTATGGGGCCAGCTATACAGATGTGACAGCCCAGTTGCCAGCTTATACCTTTTTATGTGTTGTAGCAGTAGCGATCGCCTTTTACCTACTTTGGCGAACGTTTTTCTGGAAACCCAAATCTCGGTATCGTTCCTTGGTATTTTACGGGTTGGGGATTTATTTAATATTAGTTGTCGCGGCTGACGTTGTTCTACCTACGGTAGTGCAATATTTAATTGTCCAACCTAATGAGTTGCAGCGAGAGCAACCCTATATTCAACGGACTATCGCCTTGACTCGTCAAGCGTTCGATTTAGAAGCGATCGATTCTAGAGGTTTCAACCCTCAAGGAACACTGACTGAAGCTGATATTCAAAATAATGACTTGACAATTCGGAATATCCGCCTTTGGGATCAGCGACCACTGTTAGAAACTAACCGACAACTGCAACAAATTCGGCCATATTATCGGTTCCCCGATGCCGATATTGATCGGTATACTCTAAAAACAGATGTAACTTCACGCCGACCATCAGCGCCCCAAAACACGCCAGAACCTAAGCAGAAAGCGGATGAAGTAACAGAACGGCGGCAGGTACTGATTGCTGCACGAGAATTAGACTACACTGGCGTACCACAGGAAGCTCAAACATGGGTTAACCGTCATTTAATTTATACCCACGGTTTTGGGTTTACTGTTAGCCCAGTTAATACAGTTGGGCCGGGCGGTCTACCAGAATATTTTGTCAAAGATATTAGTGGTAATAGTAGCGCCCTCACAACTTCCAGTCCAGCCATTCGAGAAAGTATTCCAATTGGGCAACCCCGAATCTATTACGGTGAAATAGACAATACCTACGTAATGACTGGCACAAGAGTTAGAGAGCTAGATTACCCTAGTGGTAGTGATAATGTTTACACCTCTTACGAGGGTCTAGGTGGCATTGAAATCGGTTCAGCATGGCGACGGTGGTTATTTGCCACGCATTTGAAAGATTGGCAGATGGTGCTGACGCAGGACTTTTTACCAGAAACAAAATTGCTACTGCGGCGAAATGTCAAGCAAAGAATTCAAGCGATCGCACCTTTTTTGAAATTTGACAGCGATCCCTATTTAGTCGCTGCTGCTGCTAATGAAGATTTCCCCAGTAATCCCAGTTATCTTTACTGGATTATTGATGCCTACACGACCAGCGATCGCTATCCTTACTCAGACACCGGCAGCGATGGCATCAACTATATTCGTAATTCTATCAAAGTAGTAGTTGATGCCTACAACGGCAGTGTGAATTTTTATATTGCCGATCAGAGCGATCCTATCATTGCCACTTGGTCGGGGATATTTCCCCAAATGTTTAAACCGCTCAGTAAAATGCCTGTTAATCTCCGCAGTCATACCCGCTATCCGGTGGACTTTTTCAAAATTCAATCTGAGCGGTTGATGACCTATCACATGACCGATCCCCAGGTATTTTACAATCGGGAAGACCAGTGGCAGATTCCTAATGAAATTTATGGCAGTGAACCCCGTCCAGTAGAGCCATACTATTTGATTACTAGTCTACCCACTGCACCTGTTGTTGGCGCAGCCTCTCGTACAGAAGAGTTTATTCTGTTTCTACCCTATACTCCTAGACAACGGACTAATTTAATCGCTTGGTTAGCGGCGCGATCAGATGGAGTTAATTACGGCAAGTTATTGTTATATACTTTTCCCAAAGAAAGGCTGGTCTACGGTACAGAGCAAATCGAGGCGCGGATTAACCAAGACCCGGTAATTTCTCAGCAAATTTCCCTGTGGAATCGCCAAGGATCGAAAGCCATTCAAGGCAATCTATTAGTAATTCCCATTGAGCAATCACTGCTTTATGTTGAGCCAATCTATCTAGAAGCCACACAGAATAGTCTACCAACTCTGGTGCGGGTAGTTGTGGCTTACGAAAACCGGATTGTTATGGCCCAAACCTTAGAACAAGCCTTACAGGGAATTTTTAAACCAGAAGTTACACCACCCCCTGCAATTATCCGTCCCTTTGAAGAAGCAGCCCCTCCTGGTTAAAGGATTCTAAAATACATAGCAGGTGACAAAGAGAGATCGCCATTAACAAAATTTATTGCAACAGACATAGTTTAATGGTTCAACATAATGTAATAGACACTAAAAGTTAATGGACATGCTACAAAATAACCAACTAGAGATCCGCCACATTAGTCCTGAAGTGAGGCAGTTGATTAAAATGTACGCGGATGTTAATAACTGTACGCAGTCTGAAATGTTAGAACGGATTATTTTGGAGTGGGACGACCAACAAAGCAAGAGCGAACGACCGCCAGGAGACGAAGATGAATAGCTTTCTGCTACAATTTTTAGTCTACTTGTAGCGATCGCCTTTGATTAATTTGGCTCTCTAGCTCAAGAAAAATTTTTCAGAGATTGGGTCTTTTTTGAGGGATTGAATAAAATCCCTCAAATTCATCATGCTGCCCGTTAAGGTGAATTTGGGAGTACCATTTGGAGCAACGATTCTCACTTCGCCGTCTTGGATCTGAATCTTATTTTTAATGCTATCCCATAGAGTATCAAAACTCTCATCATCCTTGCAACCATTGGCTTCAAGGAATCTTTGGTGTACTTCTGTTTTTAATGCGAGTGCTTCTGCTGCTTGAGTCCGCGCCTCAAAGTGCTTAACTACATCTTCATAAGTACTTTCCCTGAGAGTTTTGTTTTCAGCCTGAACTTGCTCTAACTGAGTTTTTATGGTTTGCAGTTGGGACGCTAAAGCGGCTGATTTCTGATATTCAAGTTTTAAGGCTTGCTTTGCATTGGCTAACAAGGTTTTATAATCTAGCTGATCTTGATTTTTTTCAGATTGCATTTTTATCTCTCGATCAACAGATTTTAGGTGAAAAACCCTCGTCAGTTATATTACAAAAACTGGCGAGAGTTTAGTAAATATTATGTGGGTTATCTAAGTATTAGTTATTTCACCAATAATGGTGTTTCAGAGGCAGGATTTTCCTGAATACTACTCAAACAAGAACTAATGTGCAAGCGGATAGCACGTTCATAAACACTAGTTTGCTGAGTACGTACCCCTACAGCCTGGTATATTAAGCTAACTTCTGGGAATTCAGACCAATACATCAAAAAAATGTCTTTAGCTGGAGTAATAATTTCATAATTATTCTCTTGTCTTTTTTTTCTGAGTTTACAATTATTTAGTTGTAATTTTTGTCTGAATAGTTGTTCAAATTCTGAAATTAAATCTGAAGTAGTTTTCATGTGTTATACACGTTAAAACGTGTTAAGGATGCAAAGACTATCTGATGATATTACTAAGTATGACACTTCAGATACCTCTTACAATATAGTGTATCAGTTATCGAGTATTTGGGAATTTGAGGTTACTTTTCCGTTCTCATGATTAAATCAGAGGTCTAGGGACTAGAGGGGACTGGGAAAATAGTTAGTAGAGACACCCTGATAATGACTCCGCTAAATACCTACAGGCTACAGCCTGGGACTTCAAGACCCTCTGCAAAACTGATTAATTCCAAATACTCTGGATTTTCTACAAACTTTTTAGCAGCCAGTAATCCAGCAATACTCCAAGTTTGATAAATTCTGGCTTCTTTGCCAATTAAACGGCCATTGTTGCCATCGTAGTATTCAGGAAATTTATCCTTCAATAAACGCCTTTCGGCAATAGCGATCGCTGCTTGAGCAAGTTCTGTTCGACCTGCTTTTAGTGCCGCACCAGTAAATAACCACAGCAAAACTGGCCAGTTACCGCCGTTGTGATAAGACCAAGCCCTGTTTTTAGAGTCACATCCTGTAACAATTCTCCACTCTAAACCATCCATTGCGGGAAAGCAAATTTTAACAGGCATATAGCCGATCAAGTCTTGCCAACGTTGGGCGAATAAATTCATGATGCTTTGAGATTCTTTTTCACTGGCTAAGGAAGTTAAAATTGCCATCAGATTTCCCAGAGCAAAAAAGCGAAAATCAATCCGTCCCGGCCCCAGATTTCCCGCTAAATATCCTCCCGTTTCTGGCAACCACTCGGTCAACCAACCAGGAATTGATTCTGAGTTGATGTTGAATTTATTAACAATTTCTTTACCAAATTCGTTATCTTTGTAACGATAGATTTCCCCCAATCGCTTCAGGTCTAGCCAATAATAGTTGCGGATATGATATTTCAAAGATCCCAATCGCCTATTGACTTTGCTAAGGTAGCTATCGCCATCCCCATCTGGTAAAAGTAATTCAGTAGCAGCCCTGAGAGACGCATAGAATAACACTTGAATTTCTAGAGGATGTTCGTAGACTCCCATACGACGGTCAATCATAAACGCGCCATCGGGAACTAACATTGTTGGGTACATGGAAAACCGATGTACCAAGCAAAGATCCAAAATTAGTTTGATTCCGGCTTGAAAATCTGGCTGACGCGCTAATGACAAATCGCCTGTAGCTTTTTCATAAGCTCGTAGCAAGAGAATCCACCACATACAAGAATCAATTGGGGGAACACGAGCGATCGCCAGTTCACCAAAATCAGCGACCAAAAATTCTTCATTCCCATTAGAATGTACTTTGAAACTGGCAGGCATTAATCCCGCTCCCGGTTCAAAGCAGTCTATCTGCTTTTCATGACTTTGTAATTTCAGTGTTTCTACTAAGAAGTTACGCACAATCTCTGGTTTCCCATACATGAGAAACACCAAGGCAGAAGGGACAAAATCGCGGAGAAAGCACTGGTCATAATTGAGTGCATCTGCCTCTGGATCGTGAGCGGCTACAGTACCAATGGGTTTTCCCTGGTAATAAATTATCGACTCTTCCAATAATTCCCAGGCTTCTGCTTCCATCTGACTGTTCTTATCGATCGTACTAGTCATGGGCGTTTAATTCCACTAATGGTATGTATCGGCTTAATTGTGGAAAGTGCGCCAGCCTAACCTCAAGCTGACCAAGATTCTCGGAAGTCAGCATATAGAGTCAATCCACCATCTACAAATAGCGTTTGTCCGGTGATGTAGGCGGCTTCATCCGAAGCTAAAAAAGCTGCTGCGGCTGCCATTTCCTCTGAAGAGCCGGCACGTCCCATTGGGATGTGACTTTCCACAATCGCCTTTTTTTCGGGGTTATCTATCCAGTCTTGATTTATTGGTGTAATTGTTGCTCCGGGGGCAATGGCGTTGACACGAATACCTTGGCTTGCATATTCCAATGCTAAAGTTTTGGTCAGGTTTTCCATACCGCCTTTGCTAATGGAATAACTGATATACATCGGTCGCGGAATAATTTCGTGAACGCTGGAAATATTAATAATCACCCCCGAACGATTTAGAGAGAGGAGGTGTTTAATAGTTTCACGGGCGCAGAGATAAGCACCCCGGAGATTGACTGCAATTACTTGGTCAAAGTCTGCTGTTGTAACTTCGTGGGATGGACTTTCTATTTGAATCCCAGCATTGTTAATTAGAATATCTAAACTGCCAAATTCCTTTACTACGGTGTTGACCATCTCGATAATGTCTGATTCTTGGGAGACATCACCCTGAAGCAGTAGTGACTTCACACCACAATTTTCGATATTTCCGCAGGCTTTTTGCAATGCCATTTCTTCTGTGTCTACCGCCGCTTCTGGGCTTTTGCGGTAATTGATGGCGATGTTGCACCCTTCTTCGGCGAGTCTGATTGCGATCGCCTGACCAATTCCTGAAGTTGCACCTGTAATTAAAGCATTCTTTCCCTTTAACCCTATCATATTTTCTGACCTTACTTGAATTTGAACTTAGTCAAACAATTTGGAATTTTAGATTATTCTTTTAAATATCTAAAATTGTTTTGTCAACCCCCAATGGAGGTAATTTAAAGTTAAAAAATTTGAATCTCTAAAATCAATTCTCAAAAATCAGGCTACAGATCCAAGAGATGGAAACTCAACTTGAATCTGATGCCTCTGAGATTACGAATTACGTTAGCGAGTCTGCGAGCGTCATTACGAATTAGTTAGTTCCTATCGCAAATTCGCTGGTACTTGTTCAGGAACTACCCAGTAATAAATAGTTTTTCCCTCTACATTTAGAGTCTGCTGTGGTTTCCAATCGCCCATATCGAAGGCGTGGGAGACAATGCGACTACCAGGTTTGAGTTCTTTCAACAGCTTCGGACGAAGTTTAGCATTAACCTCTGGCAGTAAGTAAAGTGTAACTACTGTTGCTTCACTAAAATCAGTGGTGAACAAGTCTTGTTGCACAAACTTGACGCGATCGGTTACTCCTGCTTTTTGAGCATTATCATTAGCTTCTTTAATGCGTTCAGGGTTAATATCTATGCCAACACCACGCGTACCAAACTTTTGTGCCGCAGTGTTGACAATTCTTCCGTCACCACTACCAAGGTCATAAAGCACATCATTCTTACCCACTTTTGCCACTTGCAACATTGCATCTACTACTGGTTGTGGTGTAGGTACATAAGGAACATCGCCGGGGCGTTCTTGTGGTTGAGTTGTAGGAGTTGTTGCAGATGGTGTTTCAGTTTCGGTTTGACCCGTTAAGGTAGAAGGTTGTATCCCAGCTTCCAAATCTTGCTGTGTTGGAGTACACCCAGCAATTCCCAAACTGCTGATACTGACGCTTGTAACCAGTAAAACGAGAATTTTTTTGAAGTTCATAAATTTTTTCCTTGATTCAATAGTTGTAGTTAGTAAAACAACTCACATGAGGTTTAGGTTGCGCTGGAAGCGCACCAAAGTGCGACCCAAAATCCAAAATTGTATTAAGTCCTACCTTGGCGATAGTTATTCCAGAACAACAGGGGGATACCTGCTGCGACAACTAAAACACCTGCAATTGCTCCCACGCCTGTATAAACCAAGCTGGAATAAAGCAAGTAACCGCAGACTGCACAAAAGAGCAATGGTGTAAAAGGATAAAATGGCACACGGAATGGTCGTGCTATGTGGGGTTCACGGATTCGCAATACCAGCAGGGATATGCCAGAAAGTAAGAAGAAGAACCAAAATATTGGGGCGGTGTAATCCACCATTGTTTGAAAGCCTTTGCGGGTGAGCGTGCCTAAAAAAACCAGTGCTAAAGCGATCGCTGCTTGCAAGAATAAGGCATAGGTGGGACTACTTGGACGTTGTTTCCAGTGTCCCATAAAACCAAATAACGAAAAATCCTGTCCCAGTGCGTAGTTAGTACGCGCTCCGGTAAAGATTGTGGCGTTGGTTGCTCCTAAAGTAGCGATCGCAATCAATACACTAATGAATAAGGCTCCCGGTGCGCCCCAAAGAGAGCGCATTAAATCTGCGGCTACTGCATCCGACTGGGCCATGTTTGCTAATCCTAGTCCCCGTAGGTAAGCCAGATTGATTAGCAAATAAATGGCTGTGATGATCCCAATACTCCACATTAGCGATCGCACAATGTTGCGTCGTCCATCTTGAATTTCTGCGGAGATGTAAGCCGCTTCATTCCAACCGCCGTAAGACAACAACACAAACACCATCGCTAATCCCCAGGTTCCTGATGATGCAGATTCTACAGGGAGGGCAGAATTAGGAATGGCGGTAAGCCCAAGAATCACTACCAGCAACAAACCCAGAACTTTTGCTGCACTTAATAAGTTTTGCGTCCACTTCCCCTGCTGCAAACCGACGATGTTCAAAGCAGTTAAAAGTGCGATCGCGATCGCTGCATAAATAGAAGACGAAAACGTTCCTAGCCGCCATATCTGAGAAACATAATCGCCAAAAACAAATGCCAACAGAGCAATAGAACCAGTTTGAATTACTGTCATCCGCGCCCAGGCAAATAAAAAGGCAACTCCCCGCCCGAATGCACGTTTCAAATAATAGTAAGTACCACCAACATCGGGATAGACAGTTGCCAACTCTGCATAGCACAGCGCTCCTACCAGAGATACTACACCGCCAATTAGCCAAAAAAGCAGTACAGCAATATTACTACCTGCTTGATTTGCCACTAGAGCCGGGGTTTCAAAAATCCCCGCCCCGATGACAATACCAACAATCAGAGCGACTGCATCTGGTAATGTCAGCGATGGTTTGGGTGTTGCTACTTCAGTTGTTGCTGTCTGCTGAAGCAAACTGTAGTCTTTACGTCTACTCACGTCACTTCCTTACTAGTGTTGAGTGGGAACTCTCCGCTTTGTTTCATCTTTTTTTGCACTGTTTTACCTATATCTCTATGGTTAAAAACAAATGTGACTCAAAAATGACAATCATCAGTGAGATATCTTCAAGCGGCAATATCCATCTCGCCACATTCAGATCAATGTACCTATAGCGATCGCTTCAATTTACTCTTAGAGGTTGTTTGAAAAGTGGTTAGCTGTGATTTTAGGCACTTATTGATCCCCCCTAACTCCCTTTAAAAAGATGGGAACCAGAATCAAAGTCCCCCTTTTTAAGGGGAGCCACTGCGTTGGGCGGCTTTGCCGACTTGAAGCACGTGGCGTGGATTTAGGGGGATCTAAAACGTTTTGCTACCAAGAAAAGAACTTTTCAAACATCCTCTTAATTTTTTAGTATCTACTACTGGGAAAAAGTAGAATATCGATTAATTCACCTATAACCAAACCTAATACTGCTATGACTGTTAAAATCCAAAATGAATCTAGCTTGTTAAAGCCAGAAAAGCGCATTTCCAAATCAGCTAAAAGTGTAGTTGCTAAAGGTATGAGAAAAAGCCTTAATAATAGCGACCAAGTTGCTACAAAAGCAATTGATATACTTAAAAATAATATGACAGCTAAAGTTTGAGATCCAAATTCAACTAAACGCTCTAACCAAGAAGTACTCTTTCGCACAATAACTATAACCATAGCAGCAACAAAAGCTCCCACTAACCAAACAATATGATTAGCAGCAAGATACCATCCCAGGAGAGTGTAAGCTAGCCATAGTAATACTAAAGGCATAAAAGGAATCCTGTTAAAAAATTCCACATTCATACTGTCAAGGCTTGTAAAAATACCAAGTTAATATCCTAATTGTAGTCAAGGATACGCTTTTTTTATCCTCTTGATGTATTGGTGAGGGGTGCAATTGCTGTGGGAATCAGAATTAATTATCTAGACTTGATATGATGCGTAGTTTGTTTACCGCCGCAGGCATCGCTTCTAGCTTAAAGTTTAGATAATCAAGCTTATCCAGCAATAAGAATATCTTGATATACGTATGCCTTTTAAATGAAGGTTACATTTAAGACAAAAAATGACTAATCTCAGAACAACAGTACTATTTTTTAAAAATACTAACGATATATAAGTAAATGGACTTTGACTCTCAGCTATTTGCCATGAAATTTCATAGAGAGGTAGTTACGATTCACTGTGTACAACTTTGATAACTGTCCACAATACAGTTGCGTGTCTCAAGCTCATGGTAATATTATTTTACTGTCAGGAGATATTATTTATACATCAACTTACGACCATGCTGAAACAGCTAGTCAGGCGTGCTACATCCAAAAAACAAAAAGTTATTCAATCCAGCAAGGAAATCACCAAAAGCATCAATGTGCAAAGCACAGAGCTTTTGAAACTCTACTTATATAAGATACTAAAGAGCTAAAAAAGCCCTTTTTTAGGAATCATGATAGCCAGCGAAGAAGGCATAAAAACCTCTTAGCATCGGCAAAAATTTAGACGACAGTAAATATAAAAGTGTTGACGCAATGTCAAGGGTTTTTTGTATACATAAAAGTAACAGAAAGCACGTTTTTTGTTACCAATAAAACATTAAGATTGTGTCTTTTATTTAGATACTGATTATCTTTGTGCTTAGTTACCTAATATATAAAATTCCTATTTGACTGGTGAAAACTTAAGCGACCTCGATCAAATGAGGCAAACACTTAAATTTAACAAATGGTTTAGGACTGCTAAATCAATCCTGATTTAGTAACGACTTGACTATTGACAGCGTAAGTAAAAGTAACAGGTAAAACATGAATATCATTGTTCGTTTAATTGGAGCGATCGCTCTCCAAGTGTCTGTATTGGCTGCAATGTCTAACATGGCAATGTCTGCTGACAAGCCCCTACGCCTCCGTATTCAGGAGGCTGCTGCTGTGTCTCAGCGGAAAACAACACAGAGAATTTGCTCTTTAGATCCCATTGAAGATTTACTACCTCCACCACAGACTAAGGCAAATAATTCTTTGCTTTCTTACCTTGCTGAACAAGGTTTTACCCAAAATAAAGAGGGTTCTTGGGTCTGTTATGCGAACGATCCGAAAAAAGAAGGGCGTTACTTTACTCTCTTTAAGGTTAAACAAGTTGATAACAGGCTCATAGCAAGTTCTTTTCTAGATGAAGGTAGTTTGATTGAGGGGCAAGAAAATCGTAGCTTGAACTTCTTTATGATGCTGATCGAGCATCATCTGAACACGACTCAAGAGAACCGCAAAGGTATACGTAGATATTTAGAAGCCTTCGTTTCCTTAGTAAAGCAAGGGAAGATCAAACCTACACGTCGTGCGTTTCTTTTCGATCAACCAAATCGGGGAATGGTCTTATATCACACACTCTCATCAGGAAATCTCAAAGGTACCGGAATCACGATCAACATTTATTTACCTAAGAGTTAAATTCGGGAGTGGGGATTGCTGGAATGGCACTAAGAAAAGCTGAAACCTCCTTGCTGGCAGGGTGTGGGAGGTGTGGGAGGATGGGGAGGCAATGCAGCATTTGTTGATATGCAGTTATTCAATTTCTCCTCTTTCTCCCCACACTTCCCATACTCCCCACACTTCCCACACTCCCCACACTCCCCACACTCCCCACACTCAAAATCTTGTTATATCAGGGTCTTGCGATTAACAAGCGTGCCATTCGGTATTGGTGACTGAGGGTTGGGGACTGGAGATTGGCGAGAAGAACCAATACCGAATTCCCAGCCCAATTAAATTGCTGTCGTTTACTGGAGGTGCATCTTGCCTAAATCAATTTTTCAAAGAATTGCAATATCGAAAGTGGTTCGTTTTGCAACGATCGCATTCTCATCTCTCGCAGTAGGACTTACTACATCTCAGTCTGCTTTTGCACAACTCAATATTGGACGCTATGGTATCCAACAAGGATTGGAGTCTGAGTATCTCCAGTACCAAATCAATAACCAGAATTTGAACCAGATGCGAGTCATTCCTGGATGTAATGTGGGATTTGGTCTGACCTGCAATAAAACTGGATCGGTAATCCAACGATTGGTGGAATTAAATGGTGGGAGTACTTATCAAAACCTCCTGATTCGAGCAGCCGGTGGGGAGAAAAATTTCCAGAATTTCGCTAGGTTTTACGGTAACAATCCTAATCTCTCTGCGGTGCCTTTCGCCTCTTTTTGGAGAAACGAATCCCCCGCAATCATGGATAGCTCTCAATACCTTCTTGGACAACATTTTGGTCGCAATCCAGTAGAAGGACTCGGATTAGTAACAAACCAGTTCTACTGGTCTCCATATTCAGGAGGCAATAACTCGGTCAGCCTCCGTGATGGACTACTAGACTTGAAATTCTCATACGGACGACTGCTGTTTGAAGAAGCCTCAAAAATTTCCAACATTAAGGAGCAAATTCAATCTTTAGGTCTGTCGCCAGAGATGACGAATTTTTATATAAATAAAATCTCTACAGGCTTAAATGCGTTGAATTCTGGGGATTCAAACCAACTCGAAAAGAGAGTTTTTGAGCTACTATCCTACCCCTACTCCGAAGATGGTGGGGAACTCGGACGACCTAACAACGCGATTCCAGAAGAATTTAATCAGCTTTTGGGAGAAGATATCCCAGGAGATATGTTGGTCAGTGACAGTCCAGTACCGTTGGATGGAGAAACAGTAGCCTTTGATATCCCTGACTCAGAGGGAGAAGTCGTCGTAGCAGACAGCCCTGATTCCTTTCCACTCTGGCCACTAGGAATTGGAGCGCTTGTTATAGCGATGATTCTATTGATGGATAGCGATAGTTCTTCAGGTCAATCATCTGTTCCTCCAGAAAATACACTTATACCTACACCTACGCCTCCACCTACACCTTTGTCTCTCACCAGCAAAGGCGAATGCGATCTGACTCCTAGTGGTAGTGGCTCCGATCACACACAGATAATTGAGATTCCGTGTAATGTTACTCCTAAACCCCCTACGGAAGTGAAGAAGGTAGTGGAGCCATCAATGATCAAAGCGCTTGTATTGCTAATTGTTCTACTATACATAGTTCGTTCTAAACATCGGTCTTTAAAAATCCGTAATTCATAATTAGACATCTGTAAAAAAGAATGTATAGGGGTAGCAGTGCTATGAATAAAGCTACCTCTAGAGGTAGCTTTATAAGATTTCTATAAGCGGTTTGATATCCTTGAGGTATTGCTAACGTGGTTGTTGTGATGAAAGCTGCGTTAGCGAAGCTTACCGAAGGTATCGCCTGTTAATCTGCGGCCAATTCACAACATTCCACCAATTATTCAAATACTCAGCCCGACGGTTGCGATATTTAAGGTAATAAGCGTGTTCCCATAGATCGTTACCCATAATCGGATAGAAACCATCCATAATTGGGTTATCCTGATTTGCTGTAGTAACAATCTGGAGTTGATTTTGAGGATTGCGTACTAGCCAAACCCAACCACTACCAAAGCGAGCAGCACCTGCTGCGTTAAACTGTTTTTTAAAGGCATCAAAACTGCCAAAAGTTTGGTTAATTTCTTGAGCGATCGCTCCCGTTGGTTGTCCACCACTGTCGGGACTCATCAGTTGCCAGAAAATCGTGTGGTTGAGATGACCACCACCGTTATTACGTACCTTTGTCCGAATAGCTTCAGGTACGCTGTTTAAATCCACTAATAAAGCTTCAACACTTCTTTTTTGCAAATCCGGGTACTGCTTTAGTGCATCATTTAAGTTCTTGACGTAGCTAGCGTGGTGTGCATCATGATGCAATTTCATCGTTTCAGCATCAATAGCTTTTCCTAATGCCCCATAAGCATAAGGCAATGGTGGTAGCTGTGCAGGGAAAGCGCTCAGTGCCCTATTAGGATAAGCTACAGGGGGAAATGACCTAGCAGGTGTTGGTGTTGGTGTAGAAGATTGTGCCTCAGCTATTAGTACTGGTTGATGAGAAATTAGCAGAATTGCCAGCACAATTATTGTGAAGAAAAAAACTATTTTTTTCCGCAAAAATCCTATCATAAATTGTAGCCTCAAAATCAATATTATTGGCTTGCAATCTGATGAGAGACTATTCTTTGATAGCCCACTTAACCCAGATACATATATTACTTTATCAGGTAATTAGAGCAAAAAATTATCAAAATAATAGAATTAATCACTACAAGTCTGTGGGGCTATTTAACACACCCAAAAATCTCCATCAGCGAAAATTCTCTA
Source organism: Nostoc sp. (assembly GCF_036917775.1). Classification (GTDB taxonomy): domain Bacteria; phylum Cyanobacteriota; class Cyanobacteriia; order Cyanobacteriales; family Nostocaceae; genus Nostoc. The sequence goes on along the minus strand of NZ_JBALEQ010000091.1, from coordinate 79,873 downwards.
ATAAATAAATTTCTAATACAACCATCATTGCATTCAAGATTTTTATAAAAAAATAACTGGAAAGTGATACAGCTTTTAATGTCTAGAAAATTTTCAGAATACTTTTATATCTACTTTAACATATAAATATCCAGTTATAAGTCAGTTCTCTAATTTCTTCCCTTGGGTATATAACTTAAAATAACAAGCAAAACTCTTGGCAGATATAGGCAAAGTCTTATTTTGCTAAACCTATAATTAAACCATTGTAAACATTAAAATATGTGCTGCTGACAGTTGTGTAGTGATTGTTAGTTAATTAAAATACACATCAAACAATCTAATCCATAAATACCCTTATTGTTCAAAGTTTTTGGATATCTACATATCTAGTATGAACAAATATGGATAGTTTTTAAGTTTGTTATAGTTCTAAGCTTCTATTTACTGACTATCAAAAATCAAGTTAGTAAACACATACAGGAAAAGGTAAATAATATGTATCACGATCTAATTTTGCAAAAGATTGTATTAGCCAATAGTAATTTACATCAAGAAAACTTGAGTGAAGTAAGAAATGAACAAGCACAAACCCATGAATTAAACATCCCCGATCTAGCCGTATCCTTATCTCCTATTGGGTTTCTAATTGGCTGGGTAGCTTTTTTTCTAATATTGCAAAAAATCCGGGCATTTTTAGATGATAAAATGGTCATTTCTATTAACGGGTTACACAAGCTTCCCTGTAAAAACTGTCAATTTTATTCAAATAATCATTATCTAAAATGTGCAGTCAATCCTTCTATTGTTCTTACCGGAGAAGCCATGAATTGTTCTGAATACTCACCCAATAACAAAAAAGGTTCCTCCAAAAATCCTTTTGACTAGAAATAATTTTGTATTAACAATCTCCGTAATCTACCGCAACACTTTAAGATGGTATGTTACGAATTTTCTATTATTTAGTTTATTTTCGTGCTTTCAATCTGTCTGTAGATAGATGCAATGTTGTGAGCATCGTCAATGCCACGATGATGTGTACCTTTCAATTCTATCCCTAGCTCATTGAGAGCTTGTGCCATACCAAATTTTTTAGATACGCCAAGATATTCTGAAAATTTCTCTTTGATATTTATGTGTTCTGAAGTAAAAGGATAAGGAAAATTATGAAACGCGCAATCTTGAATAAATTGCTTTTTGTCGTAATTACCCCAAGAACAAAAAATATGATTGGGAAATGAATAAATCCATTCTTTGAATCGAGAAATTGCCTCAATGAATTTTGGTGCTTCATCAACATCTTGCTGCCGAATACTAGTCAGTTCGGTACAAAAATCTGTCAGTTGTGGATGTCTCACAGGTTGGATGAATTGCTGAAACTCAGAATCAATTTCCCATGTTGCTCGATTGAGCATCACAGCACCGATTTCAATGATTTCCATTTCGTGACGAGGAATAGTCTTCTTGTCACAGCACGTCGCCTCCAGATCGACTATCAAATAATAGTGGGATATTTTAGTTTGCATATTAGGGAAGAAATCCTGGGAACTAATATTAGTAACTATTTATACTTGTTTCTGTAAACTGACACAATATATTACACAAGTAGTGCTTGTATACTAATTGTATTAAGTATACTACAAAAGCGTAATACTTCCAGCTTTTTATCTATTTGCGCCACAACCCCTTGTAGGATTTCACATCTATATGCGACTACTATACTTAGAGAAAGGAAATTTAGATTGATGAAAAAGGTTTAATCCAACGGAGTTTAATCGCAAGATCAAGAGCGATCGCAGCAAACGCAAACCACAATAAACTTTCTGCCGCTAATACCAAAAAAGACCAAATTGTGATATCTGAATTCAACCCCAGCTCTATCTGAGTCAATCCCCGCACCAAACCAAAGGCCAGCACCCCACCAGCTTTAAGTTGGGGATTTTTATCTGAGCGGATGATATAGCGGTAAGTGACACCAAATAGTAAGCCACTAAAAGTTGCGATGCCGCAACTGACGGCAAGCTTCGCTAATGCACCACTCACCCACAAGTGCCAGTTAATATCACTGTGCAGACTTGCAAGGTTCTGAAAATACTTCGCTAGTACAAAAGTATTCAAAAGACTGAGAAATACAAAAGCAAAACACACAGAGAAACCTCCCAGTATTCCAGCTTTGAGGGATTCTATGCGTTCTGCCATTAATTGAGGATCTAAAATTGGCTTCACTCTATATAGAAATTAGTGATTAGATATTGGAGAAATTTTTCCTTGTCTCCAGTATGATAAATGCTAAAGCAGCTTTGTAATTAATTAAATGCTTCTATTCTATGGGAATTTTGATGATAAATTCGGTTCCCTTACCTAGTTGAGAATTTACATCTAATACACCTTTGTGTTTTTCTACAACTATTTCATAAGCGATCGACAAGCCAAGTCCAGTGCCTTTACCAACAGTTTTTGTGGTAAACAACGGCTCAAATAAGCGTTGTTTAAGCCGTTCAGGAATACCAATTCCGTTATCAGCAATCCGAATTATAACCAATTGTTCAGAATCTATTTCTGTGACAATTTTAATCTCAGGAATTAGATGACTTATTTTGCCTTGCATTATAGCTTCATCAAGGGCATCAATTGCATTTGCCAGAATGTTCATAAATACTTGATTCATTTGCCCTAAATAGCAGTTTACCTCTGGTAATAATCCATAACTTTTAATAACTTCAATAGCGGGACGCTCGCCGTTAGCTTTGAGGCGGTGTTGCAAAATCATTAGTGTACTATCTAGTCCTTGGTGCAAATCAGCAGGTATTTTTGTATCACTATCCGAGCGAGAGAAGTTGCGAAGTGAATTGGAAAGATCCTGAATTCGTTCACTTCCTAGCTGAAGTGAGTTTAAAATTTTTACCATATCTTCGAGAACGAAGTTCAGATCCAATTTTTCAATTGCAGTGGTAATTTTAGCTGTTGGGTTGGGATACTCTTGTTCATACAGTAGGAGCAACTCGGTTACTCCTGCAATGTATTCTTCTAAGGGTGGAATATTACTAGAGATAAAATTGATAGGGTTGTTGATTTCATGGCCAATACCAGCGATTAACTCTCCGAGTGTTGATAGTTTTTCTTGCTGTACGAGTTGGACTTGAGCTTGTTGCAAAGCCTTGGTGCGATCGCTAACTTGTTGTTCTAAAGATTCAGTCAATTTTTTGAGTTGCAAATGTACGCGTACTCTAGCAATGACTTCCTCTTGGGCAAACGGTTTAGGGATGTAATCTACTGCGCCAAGAGAAAATCCCTTCGTTTTGCTTTCCGTATCCGCTAAGGCGGTAGTGAAAATAATTGGAATGTTTTGGGTGGCAGGATTGGCTTTGAGACGACGACAAGTTTCAAATCCATCAATACCCGGCATTTGTACATCCAGCAAAATCAACTCTGGCTGATTGCGTTCAGCCTGAGCGATCGCAGTTTCTCCATCCACTGCAACACGAAAACGAAAACCCTCACTATTGAGTGCTGCACACAGGACAGATAAATTTGTGGGATTATCATCCACAATTAAAATAAATCCGTTATTTAGAAGTTTGATCATGATGAATTGGAAATTGGAGTTTAACTGAAATTAATTGATGTATTTTTCAATAAAAGTTTCCAAACGTTTGATTTGGAAATTACTAGCTAGCTGCATAAGTTGCTGGGAAAAAATGTTTAGCTTTTCATCAGATGCAGAAAGTTGTTCAGCCAGTTCTAAAATATTTTGAATGTCGCCGTCTTGTGATAGTTCGAGTAACTCTTGCAAAACATCTTTGCTAGGGCAAATCATCTCATTTTGTTGATTAGAACCATCTTTAGAGATTTTATTAATAGCCTCTACCTTAGCGTCAAAAATCCATTCTAGTTGCAAAAACTGTCGTAGTATTTCCAGCATATTTTCAGCTTCTACAGGCTTTGGTAAAAAGGCATCTGCACCTACATCAATACTTTTGTGCTGGTCGGCTGCAAACACACTTGCTGACGAAGCGACGATCGGAATCTCTTTAAATGCCGCAGACTGACGCAAACGACTAATTAACTCAAATCCATCCCATATCGGCATCACTAAATCGGTGATAATCATGTCTGGTTTCTGGGCTAGAGACTGTACCCATGCTTCCTGACCATTACTAGCTTCTACAACAGTAAACCCAACCGGCTCTAGTAAATTTACAATTACCGATCGGTTTTCCCATTTATCATCCGCAATCAAAATGGTGCGCCTTTGTCCTTGATAACCAATAATAGTTCCCTGCTCAACTACTCTAGAAACCTTTGCCCAGTCTTTAGATTCTGATAAATTTGCCTCAAACCAGAAAGTGCTACCTTTGCCAAATTCACTTTGCACTTGAATTTGACCACCCATCAACAAAACAATTTTTTGACTGATTGCTAATCCTAAGCCTGTACCTTCAGATTGTCGTTTCTGACTCCCCGCTTGCTCAAAGGGCTGGAAGATTTTTTCGGCTTGTTCAGGGGTTATGCCAGTGCCAGTATCTACTACCTCAAAGCGAATTTTGTAGTTAGTTTTTCCATTAGTATTTGATTCTTGATTGATCACCTGAGCTTTGAAAGTGACACTGCCTTGATGAGTAAATTTCATGGCATTACTAAGCAAGTTAATCAGTACTTGCCGCAAGCGTTTTTCATCAGCATGAATACCCGTTGGTAAATTAGGATCGATTTCAATGTGAAATGCGATGACTTTTTGTTCTGCCCTGATGCGGCAAATTTCAGTCACACTATCTAAAAAGGCAGGCAAGTAGAAATCAACAGGATACAATTCCAACTTTCGGGCTTCGATCTTGGAGAGATCCAGGACATCATTAATTAAGGTTAAAAGATGAGAACCACATTGATAAATAACGCTGAGTCCTTTGCGTCCTTTTTCACTTAAAGATTCTGTGCGTTGGAGAATTTGTGTATAGCCCAGGATACCGTTAAGAGGTGTACGTAGTTCATGACTCATGTTGGCCAGAAATTCACTTTTAGCTTGGCTAGAGTTTTGAGCAACTTCTTCTGCTTGACGTAGTTCTTTCTCAATACGCTTGCGCTCGACAATTTCTGTTGAAAGTATTCGATTAATAGCCTCTAACTGGGCTGGGCTGGGTAGTGTCAGAGCTTGAGGCATTAGGTAAAATAAGGCAAATGCCGTGTATATAGAAATAATGGCAGTTAAAGCTTTTAAACCACCTGCAATCCAATAGTCTGGATACCAAAGCGTCCAAATATCCATTAAGTGTCCAGTACCGCAGGCAATGATAAAAGCACCAAATAACAAAAAAACTCCATTAAAAGGAACGTCTTTGCGCTTGTAAATGAAGTAAATCAGTAGGAAGGGAATAGAATAATAAGCCAGAGCGATCGTGGCATCAGAAATAATGTGGAGCCAAACTAACCCACTTTGCCAGAGATAACAATGTCCGTGGGGAATAAAACCGTTAGATTGGAAAGGATAGTGGAAAAATGTCGGCATAATACTGGGGTTGTTGGATTTGAAATATATACCCGTAACCCTAGTATTCCCAAACCATGAAGTGGGAAAGCGCGATCGCTATTTTTTTACATTCGTCTTTATTAATGCTTGAAGTGCTAGCTTACCAAGAAAAATGGTGTATATTTTGCGTAGGCGTAGCCGATTGTAGACATCGCCAGCCAAAGTTACAATGCGATTTATAAAAAAATCTCAGCCTGCCCAATCCCTGTATGATAAATATTAGAAACCTTTTGTAATTATTTGAAAAGCGGGACTATGGAGATTTTGACACTAGGTTGGGTATCGCTGTTAGTTGTTTTCACTTGGTCAATTGCAATGGTTGTTTGGGGACGTAACGGGCTGTAGAGGCATTGTGGAAAGTCCATTTTTGAGTATTTTAACAATAGTAGCCGCAGTGCTACTCGTAGGAGTTACTGGTGGTATTGGTTATTTAACCGTGGCTGATTGGCGCGATCGCCGTCGCCGAGATGAAGAGAAACGTACCAGCCGCAGCGCCACTCCCAAGCGGCGATAATTTTCTCGTGGTTGAAAAATGTTCTTATAGGGACACGATACTATCGTGTCCCTATATTGTTTTTTGGCATTCTCAGGAAAGAACTGTTACCTTTGCGATCGCAACGGGAATTATGAGATAGAAGACTTTCAATATTTAAAGTCCCACTGGGAATGGAAAACTCCTCTACCACTCAATCCATAGAACCAAATTCAGAACAGCAAGAATCTCATTCAGATGTGACATCCTCCTTACGTCAGAATGAGCAACAAAAAGCCTTATCTGGAGTTATTGCCCGCATCCGCGAGTCTCTAGATATAGAAACCATTTTCAAAATTACAGTCACTGAAGTCCGCCAGCTTCTGAAAAGCGATCGGGTTAGTGTGTTTCTTTTTTATCCCGATTTGGCATGGGAAGGAGAATTTATCTATGAAGATGTGGCAAAAGAATGGGATTCGGCACTAGCAGCCAAATTACGCGATCACTGCTTTAGTGAGGAGTTTGCAGAACTATATCAGCAAGGTCGGATTAGAGCAATAGCTGATATTTATCAAGTTAATGCTAGTGATTGCTACATCCAGATTTTAGAAAGATTCCAAGTACGTGCTAACATAACTGCCCCCTTGATCAAAGGTAAAAATTTATGGGGATTGCTGTGTATTCATCAGTGTAGTAGCCCTCGGCAATGGGAAGCATCAGAAATTGAATTTGTGCAATTAATCGCTGAACATCTGGGAGTTGCTTTACAGCAAGCAGATTACCTCGAACAAGTAAAACTCCAATCAGCAGAACTAGCGCAAGCAAAAGCTAGAGAAAAAGCAGCCCAATGGCAAAGAACCATAGCCATAACCATTGAGAAAATTCGTCAGTCTCTAGACTTAAAAAGCATTTTCCACACAAGCACCGCAGAACTTAGGCAGTTGCTAAATGCTGATCGCGTGGCTATTTATCGCTTCAATCCCGATTGGAGTGGTGAATTCGTGTTTGAATCAGTGGCAGAGGGTTGGATTTCCCTCATAGATGAACAATTGCAGCGGCCGGAATTGAGTGAAAATGTCAGTGAATGTAGCGCCAAAGATTTAGCTAAACCTCCAGTCGCTGATACCTACTTGCAAGATACAGAGGGTGGTAGCTTTAGCCGATGTGAAGTTTATCGTGTTTGTAATGATATTTATAATTCAGGCTTTAGCGACTGCTACATTAAAATCTTAGAGATTTATCAAGCAAGAGCTTATGTGATTATTGCCATTTACCACGGTCAGAAGCTCTGGGGCTTGCTAGCAGCATACCAAAATGCCAGAACCCGTGATTGGCAAAAAGATGAGGTTTACTTGCTTACCCAAGTTGGCACTCAACTAGGTGTGGCTTTGCAGCAAGCGGAATTTATCCAACAAATGCAGATTCAAGCAGCAGATATCAGCAAAGCTGCTGAAAGGCAAAGGGCGTTGGCGAATACCGTAGAAAAAATTCGTCAGTCTCTTGATATTGAAACCATCTTTAAAACCACAACTCAAGAAGTTCGTCGGTTATTAGAAGTGGAACGAGTCGCAATCTATCGCTTCTATCCTGACTGGAGTGGCGAGTTTGTCGCTGATTCTATTGTTGATGGCTGGACACCAATGGTTAAGCCGCAGCCTGTGACAGAAGGCGTTCTTGTGCAAAGAAAGCAAGCGGGTAAGTATGCACGCAATGAAGTTTTTGTACCAATTTCTCAGGGTGAGAAGCTGTGGGGATTGTTAGTAGCTTATCAAAACTCCCAGCCCCGTTATTGGCAAGATGAGGAAATCAACTTATTGGCACAAGTTGGGGCTCAATTGGGGGTAGCATTACAGCAAGCTGAGTCTTTGAAACAGATGCAGATGCAAGCCCAAAAACTGGCTAAAGCCGCCGAAAGAGAACGGAAAGCAGCCGAAAGGGAGAAGGCCCTAGCTGCGACAGTGGAGAAAATTCGCCAGTCTCTTGATATTGATACCATCTTTGCCACCAGTGCAGAAGAAGTCCGACGGCTATTGGAAGTTGATCGAGTGACAATCTATAAATTCAGAACTGATTGGAGTGGCGAATTTGTTGCTGAGTCTTTAGCTCAAGGTTGGACACCAGTCAAGGAAATTTTACCTGTAGTTGCAGATGATTACTTGCAAGAAACCCAAGGTGGAAATTTTGCTAATGGTGAAAGTAGTGCTGTTAAAGATATTTACAGCGCCAATTATTCTATTTGTCATATTGCTCTACTTGAGCTAATGGAGGCTAGGGCATATATAATTGTGCCGATTTTTCAGGGCGAGAAACTTTGGGGATTACTAGCAGCTTATCAAAATCTCAAACCGCGTGATTGGCAAGAAGATGAGGTAGATTTGCTGATGCAAATTGGTACCCAATTAGGGGTAGGACTTCAGCAAGCGGAATTACTTGAACAAACTCAACGTCAAAAAGAAGAACTTACCCAGACTCTTAAAGAATTACAAAACACTCAAAGCCAATTGATTCAAAGTGAAAAAATGGCAGGTTTAGGGCAGTTAGTTGCTGGTGTAGCACATGAAATTAACAACCCGATTAGTTTTATTTACGGCAATATCATCTATGTTAAAGAACATGCCGAAAATTTATTTAAATTACTCCGTCTTTATCAGAAACAGTATCCAAAGGGAACAGGAGAAATTCAAAAGCAAGCAGCAGCAATAGATTTAGATTTCATTAGTGATGACTTGCCCAAAATTTTGACTTCCATGAAGATGGGGGCAGAGCGAATCTCTCAACTGGTCTTGTCGTTACGAATTTTTTCTCGACTTGACGAAGCAGGAATAAAGCCCGTTAACCTTCATGACGGTATCGACAGTACTTTGCTAATTTTACAACATCGATTGCAACCACAGACTAATTCTTTTGCTATTGAGGTAGTTAAGGAATATGGTGAATTGCCCCCAGTAGTCTGTTATGCAGCGCAGATGAATCAGGTGTTTATGAATATTCTCAACAATGCGATCGATGCACTAGAAAACTCAGCAACTTGTGGAAAAAAAATTGACAATCCTAAAATTTGGATTCGTACAGAAATAATAGAAGGGAATAGTATTCTGATTTGGATTGCCGACAATGGTTGTGGAATTACAGAGATGATGCGATCGCGAATTTTTGAACCTTTCTTTACCACTAAACAACCTGGACAAGGGATCGGTTTGGGGTTATCTATTAGCTACCAAATTATTGTAGAAAAACACGGCGGTAATATCAAATGTGTTTCTGAACCTGGTAATGGCTGTGAGTTCTGGATAGAAATTCCGATGAAAGGGATAGTTAGTTAAGGAAAAAACCAGGCGATGTATTCTCTACTAGAGGATACAGAGAAAAGAAGGGGCGATGCCTTTGGCAGGCTTCTCTATGAGACGCTACGCGTAGCTTGCTTCCATAAAGTAGTACGCCTACGCACTGTGGAGATTTTTGCAGGCGATCGCTTATTATAATTTTCAAGCTAGTAGTTTCCGGCTGAATTTTTGGAGTTGAAATTGAAACCAATTACCGCCCTTGACTATACATTGATGGCAGATATCTCCATAGCATTTGCCTTGGTCATTGCATACAATTAACCTGGCTTCATCTGTCTGAAAATTTTCCTAGCAAATTAAACATATTTTGCTAATGTCACCTGTATTACATTCTATTTGAAATTTCATGTCTCTTCTCCTGGATACATAATATTTAAATGAAGTTAAAACTATGTATTTTATACTTATATATCTGGCTCCTCCCGTTACTAAAATAGTTGACATAATTTTGTTCACTTTACTTTCGTAAAGGCTTTGTCCGCCTGTAAATACTAGGTCTGCACGGCTGAATAATTCGGCTTCGTAATTCTTTAAAGTAGGTGATGCTCCTTGGAATGCAGACAATTCATCCATGCAATCATACACCACAGCTTGGGGTTGCAAGTGGCGGGTAAACGCGATCGCCATTGGTGTATAATACCAACAAATGTACTTGTGTTAATATTATGCTCTACAAATAAATTATTAATTAGTACTTGCAAATCTGCGTTGATTGCTTCTTCACTTAAACCTTGTGGTAGGTATGGCACAACCACAACTACTCCATTAGAATCTTCGTTCACATCTAAACTTGCCAAGGGTTCTTCAGAAAAAATTGGCTCCTCAATAAAGAATACTCGCTTTCCTTGGGCGCAGCGAGTAAGAAGATGTTGTGGTCTTTGATAAACGAAATTCCAACGCAAATGAGATAAACAAACTATATCAGGTGTGTCTTTAAAGGTTTTTGTTGATTGAACTTTTTTGTTAGACGAAGTTAAATTCAACCGTGACGGACTCGATGATTGCGTTTGGTCTAACTGCGATCGCTTTGTTTTACGCTGCTTTGGCGAAATAACATTGCTCACACCGTTGTTTGTGACTTGAGATTTTTCACTTGTCATAGTTCGTCTCATTATTTAAATTATTAATTCTGACTAGCCAAACGCTAATACCTTTTCTTTGTAAGGCAGCACTAAATTTACTATCATGCAAAAACTTGCAACATATTTTGCTGCTTATCAATATCGAATCGGTATAATAAATACTTGGTTGCATTAATAACAATTAACTGTTTTATATCTACTTATTTCATCTACCCAAATAAATATAAAGTTGCTTTTGTATTAAGTCCTAAGCACTATTTTTCTAAATATCTAAAATCTAAAATTAATTAAATGTTAAGTTATGCAACGTAATTGTAATTTATAAACCTATGCAATATAGTTGTGTTTGTCTGTTCGGTTGCGTACACAAGATCGTTAAAACAATTATTTTTAATATTTAAAATTAATAAAACTAGCTTATTTATAAGCTAGTTTTGTTATCTTGAATACATATTATTGTAACAATAGTTTTATAACCCATAGTAAATAAAGTCATTTATTTTATTGTTGGTTTATTGGAAACAAGTATTATAAATTTCACCATGATGAGATATATGTTCTATATATTCTCTCAACCTTGGGTAGTTTAAAAGCTTTTTGACTGTGTGTAATATTGGTTGTAATTCAATTCATCAACCTTAACGCGATCACTTCTAAGTTATGGAGCGATCGCGTTTTTCTATCTCAGAGTTTTAAATATATTGCAAATATACCTTGAAGATGTTAGTCCCCGTTTAAAGATCATGATTGCAGCGATCGCATCTGATGACTTTGGTCAAATTGCGCGAGAAGCTCATCACCTTAAAGGTACTAGTGCCAATGTTGGAGCCATAGCTATGTATCTAGCATCTGAAAAACTAGAAAAGTTAGCTTACGAGCAAGAGCTTAGAGATGCTACTAACTTAGTTTTAGAGTTAAAACAATTTGTCAACTCTATGCAAGACCTTTAACAAGAAAGAGTTCAGTCTGAATTCTATATGAGTAGCCGATAAATATGTAACTTTAAGTCCCACACTAATTAATTCTGAATTCTACATTCTTTTTTAATCATAAATAAAGTAACAAATAACACCTTAGTTACCCATCAAAAATGATAAGTATTAATTCCAAATTAATATAGGAAAATAGCCTTGATACAATCGTACCAATAAAAAACTTTAGCATCTACAGAGAGAAAGCTAGCATAGAATCTCCCTACACCTTCAGCAACTTTAGCTGATATAGTAGCTGATACCGCCATTACTTGGCGACTTATCATTATTCAAGAGGTCTTATGAAACGCTTAATCTACATTATCCCTGTGACTGCAATTAGCTTACTGACATTAGTAGGATGTAACAGCGATCAAAAATCAACTACCCAAACTCCTACTACCACAGAAACCACTAAGGCGACAACAGTATCAAAAACTCCTAGTGCTACGCAAGGAGGTTTTGATACTTTGGCCGGTGTCGTTACAAATACAAAAACTGCGGTGCAAGCTGGAAACTTTGACAAAGCTCAACAGGAATTTAATAAGTTTGAAAATTCTTGGTCTAAAGTTGAGGATGGTGTCAAAACTAAATCTTCAAAAACCTATAATGTCATCGAAGATGCTGCGACCCAGGTGAAGGGTTCGCTGAAAGCAAAAGATAAAGCAAAATCTCTTCAAGGGTTACAAACACTTGAGACAAATATCGCCACTGCTTCCAAAAAGTAAGATCAAACTAACATAGAACAGGAGTCAAAAGACAAGATACATCAGGAAAAAAGTCTTTATATCTAGTTGTGAGACAAATAATTCTGTAGCTTATCAAGTTGCAAACTCCTATAGTTTCCATTGGAGATTTTGGATAATGCGTTCATTTCGCAAATATCACCGGACTCTGGCGATTATTTTGGCTTTACCGCTAGCTATAACATTGTTAACCGGTATTGCAGCTACCCTGGTAGGTGAGTGGTCAGCTAACATTGGAGTTCCACGTAGTCTACTACTTTCGATTCATCGTGGTGAAATCTTGGGTTTACAGGGAATTTACCCGATTTTGAACGGACTAGGGCTATTAGGGTTATTGGTTACTGGATTAAGTATGACTAGTTTGTTTAGTAGAAAAAGGTCAAAATCTGTGTAAGGATTAATCACAAGCGATCGCAGTTTTTTGAGGTATAAAAACAACTCAGTCACCCTGCGATCGTAAAAGTGAATCAAACCATAATCCATTGTCTCCAGTGCTATAAAACTCTTTGTAGAAGCAGCTTTAGGGTTATTGCTCCTGCTTCAGAACGGACTAGAATTTGGACAGACATAACTTTTTCAATTCTTTGACAAGCTCCTGTAACATCAAGCTATTAACTTAAAAAATATTGCTTTTAACAAAATAACGATCCGTAGCAACTAACTAAAAAATATTTCAAATTTCTTGACTTTTAACTTACTCAGTACTGAGTGCTGAGTAAAAAGTGAAATTAGGATAAAAGCGAAGCAAGTAGCCTGAATTTAAGGGAATACAAAACGTTTTGCTACTGCCAAGAAGATTTTTAAAATATCCTCTAAACCAACAAATATTTTTCAAGGTTCAAATAACTATGAATGATCTATCTTACAAATATCTAGAAGAAAGTAATAAAAAGGAGAAAATTTTATATACTGCTGATACAGTGCGTACTTATCTTCGTGAGATTGGACGGATACCTTTATTAACTTATGAGCAGGAGATTAATTTCGCCAAGCAAGTTCAAAAAATGATGGCTTTACTAGCTACAAAAGAAAAATTAGCTATTCAATTAAAACGTCAACCAACACAACAAGAGTGGTTTGAAAATATAAATATTTGTGAAAATTCACTGCTACAACAGCTACATCAAGGGCAACAAGCCAAGCAGAAAATGATTCAGGCGAACCTGCGACTTGTAGTATCTATTGCTAAGAAATATCAAAGACATAACCTAGATTTTCTTGATTTAATTCAAGAAGGAAGTTTAGGCTTAGAGCGAGGAGTTGAGAAATTTGACCCAACTAAAGGGTACAAGTTTTCAACTTATGGCTATTGGTGGATTCGCCAGGCAATTACACGAGCGATCGCTGAACAAGGACGTACTATCCGCTTGCCTATTCATATTACAGAAAAGCTGAACAAAATCAAGCGGATTCAACGTGAACTCACTCAAAAATTAGGTCGTACTCCTACCGCAGTTGATATCGCCGAAGAACTATCTTTAGATCCAAAACAAATTCGAGATTATTTACTTTTAGCACGTCAACCTGTCTCTTTAGAATTACGAGTTGGCTCAGACAAAGATATAGAATTACAAGATATGTTGGAGGATAATGGACTCTCCCCAGAATTATATGCTGAACAGAAGTTTCTTCAACAAAATATTCAAAATTTATTGTTAAAATTAAATCCTCAGCAACGAGAAATATTAACTTTACGTTTTGGTTTAACAGATGGAAATGAACTTTCTTTAGCAGAGATTGGTCAACGGATGGGTATTAGTCGAGAGCGAGTTCGACAGATAGAGCAACAAGCTTTGGGTAGTCTAAGAAGACATAAGGATAAGATACACAGCTATCTAGCTAGTTAATTCGTAAGCTGAATGTTTTGTTATTTGCTCTTTACTTCAATCCGCAGAGTTTGGTAAATCCTGATTGATGGTCGATGTCTGTGACAAGCGGCTAAGAGCGTCTACGCAATCTACAAAAACAGAGATTGAACAGTCAGATCCTTCTGGGTGATGCTGAAGTTATGTTGTTCTGCTGTCGCAATGAATGAAACGATCGCTTCACACGCCACTGCAACGGTTAACATTACTAGGTTTCGTGCCAACGGATAATCACAGACATCATCATTAACCTCAGAAGGAACGCGATAAACATCATTCCAAATCACTTCTGCATAATCAGCCGATAGTCCAGCATGAAGACAAGGAATGCTTAATTGTTCAGCATAATTTTTCACTGCTTGACGTGCCACACTATTATCAAAGACATCGATAATTAGTTGGCTGTCTTTGAGTAATTGAGTTGTATTTGCTGATGTCAACTCCTTTGTCTTCGCATCAACTTTAGTACCAATTGCTCGATATAAATTGTTGGCCAAGATTTTTGCCTTGAATGCTCCAACATCAGAACGGTAGTAAGGCTGAGTCGAAAGATTACGCTCCTCAATGCGATCGCGATCTATGACTGTAAGTTTATCAAAACCAGACCGAGCTAAGTTTTCCGCAATGTTAGCTCCTAATGCTCCAGCGCCACAAATTGTTACAGGATAGTTCTTTAGCTTTGCCATCACAGCATTGCTGCGGTAAAGCTGTTCGTGAAAAAAGATGCTCATTGTCTTTATTACTCTTGTTTTTCCATCACACCTACTAAGGATTGCAAGTCAAAATCGCGATCGCGTCCACTCAGACAAATGCCAGAACTAACAACAGTCAAATCAGTTTTAGCGATCGCACTACTATGGCGAACACCATCAGTAGTTGTCCAATCGACTGTCCAATAATCGCCGCGATCGTGGAATTGATTTAATTCACCGCCACCCATTTGCAAAGCCTTTTTCAGTCGCTTTTCATCCTGTTGGGGTTGAGTAAAGCCCTCAATGCGCCGAGTTGCTAATTCATACACGGTGCGGATTTCTGGAGTAATGCCCTTAAACTGTAATTCCTCAACAGGAATGAGTTGCTTAACAGCAGATTGCAGAGTTTCAGAAATTGCCGGATCGGTACGGCGATCGACTTCCTCAAACCAGCAAGACTGTCCATTCCAACGGGCAATGATTTGCTCAAAGATAACGCCCTCGGTAACTAAGTGGACTGTGATCGGCTTAACTACCTTCAACCGTTGACGCATATCTACTTCATTTACAGGGTATGCTAACCAAGTTTGTTTTTGCAGTTGATGTGCTAACCGCAGTCGTATTTGGGGAAAGTGTTGTAGGTATTCCGCAATCTGGGGTAAGTCTGCTTCTTCTATAACCGTTGCTGTTTTTTCATCCACAGGCTGAAAGATGCCCCAACCTTCAAATTTACTAGGCTTTGGCGTGAAAGTGTAGATCATCCCAGCTACCTGTGTGCGAACTCGTCCACCTTTGACACAGGGCGCAAGAAATTGGGTTGTAGACAATTCTGCTTGTGCGATCGCAATTTGGTTAATTAGTTTACGAATATCAGACATAATTATCTCTCTTTACGCATAATTACCCAAGATTATTGTCAGCAAATGAGTATATAAAAAAACATACGTTTTTAGTCAAACCGCAATTAGACAACTATTTTCATTAGGTGAAACAATGTTTTTGCATTTTGCATATATTGGAATGTGCTTATTATCGATTGTGATATCTTTCTATGTGAAAGCTAAATTTGAGAATTTTATAGAAAAAAATACAACAATTGCAAATGAAAAATCATTAGAAGATTATAAAAACCTTGTGCGTCTTAATATGTATGGAGCGCTGGCTCAAATAGTTTTATTTGTTGGTGCATTTATTAGTGGCATCGTTTATATTCTTAATCAAGGTTTTGCAGGGGTATTTTCATTCTTCCTATTATGGTTCGCTGCTAGTGTTATGAAACAGTTAGGTCAGGTTGAGGAAAAAGTACGTACACTCACTTGTGCAACTGCTGAACTAGAGCGTCAATACACAAAAATTTCCCATACTTGGAAGAAAAAAGCTTTTCCCGATTTCTAAATTTTATGACTAGATGAATCCAGTAAGGACAGTAGACTTGTATTTATTAAGTAAAAATTCAATTGACAAAATAAATTTTAAAATCGTGACTAGCCAAACACAACAAATATCAGAGTACCGAAAAAAGTTGTCATCTGCCTACCGTGCAATTTATGCAGTTGGAGTTTTGAGTACTTTTATAGGAATCATAGTATTGATAGCTGTAAATCGAGTTCCTGAAGGTGTAATATTGGGAATTTCCTGTTTAGCTTCTGGTTTACTCTATCTAGTTCTAGGTTTTTTTGTACAACGTAAATCCCAAATTGCGTTGGGTATTGCAGTGGGATTTATGCTGCTAAATTTTTTAACTGGCATTTACAATATGTTTCAAACTGGTAAACCAGTCGGCTTAATTATTCCTATCGTATTCTTCAGTCAGACAATAGAAGGATTTAAAGCCATACAAGTATTAAAGTCTAAAACTTGACGTATTAGCTAAGTTCTCAGTTATACATCAGGATGCGTTACAAGTAATTATAACGCACCCTGATACACTCTACTTATCCTCTCTTACAGGCAATGGCATATCCAAAATCTCCATCAGCAAATCGAGACGAGAGGGGCGCGTCAGGAGTGGAACCAGATTCGGCAAACTGTAGTAGTCACCCGCGAAAGTGAATGTATCAACAGGTGCTTGCTGCTGCTTCAGTTGAGTCTCCACCCAGTTGTAATGAGTACCCACACGGACAATCACCACATTGGGCATTATCGCCAACTCCCGGCAGTAGTTCTTGTAAACTTCACCGAAGTAAGGAGCTGCATTTTCGCCCTCATCCGTAACCAAAATTATCTGGTCAACTACCTGCTTCTTCTTCCGCATTGCTTCCAATGCACAGCCGATGCTAGTACCACCACCTGCATTGATGTGCTGGAAGGCACGCTCCCAGTCGCTCAACTCCTTGCCCTTTGCTGTAACAGCGTAAGGAATGGTGTCAAAGGCGTAGACAAACAGTTCTGCCTTAGTGATACCAGAGATTAGGGCAGCGAGTTGTTTACCGATCGCGATCGCATTTTCCATTGAACCAGACTTATCCACCAATAAAGCAGTTGGACGAGCGATCGCACCACGCCGTTTCACCTGTTCGTTTGTCACCTTTTCCAGTTGGGCAACTGTGTCTGCGTCAAAATCTCCTGCGTCTGTGGCAATCTGTGCTTTGAATGCTGAGACACGCGTACTCTTAGACGCTGCTTCTAGCTTGGAATCAATCAGCTTCTTAACTTGTGGGTGATCCATTGCACCTCTAGTCTGGAGAGACTTGAGGTTATTGATCGCCTCTTGAGGAGTCATGCTGTTGATTAACGCTACCAAGACAACTGGTGTAAGTTGCTTGATTGCACCAATTGCGATCGCGTAGGGAATTTTGAACTCCACAATCAGCCGTGCCTGTTCTGCGGCATTTTCTGCTTTAGCAAGCTGCTTCAGCACATTTGCTAAGGAACCCTCTGGAGGAGTATCGCGGAAAAGAATCGCATTTGCCCGTTCATTTGGCTTGATGTGCAGTGAAGCATATAAGTGCTTCATTGCCTTACGACCTCTGAGCGCAGCGCGATCAAACAGAGCCGGATTGCTCTCCCGTACCTTCAAGTAACGCCGTACCGCAGTCCGGGCGGAACGAGGCAGTTTATTTTGCTGCTGCTTCATGAAGTCCACTACACGAGCCACTTGATAGGGTGGAAACTCTTGCAGCATCATAAATCCAGCATCTCGGTGTTCAATTAAATTGCTGGTTAATAAATGAGCAACAAACACCTCCTTGTGGTCGCGGACATCACCATGACGCTGATACCAGACTGCCAAATGTCCGTAGAAAATGGGATCGAGTTCAACAATTAACTGATGAATTTCTGCGACTTGCTCAAGCTTGCGGTGAGGAGTTGTGAGTAAACTGTTGAGCATTTCCAAACGCAGGTCACGTTCTGCGGTTTTCATTATGAACCTCCTCTAGTTGTGATGAATGAGGAGGCAGATGTTGCACGCGGGGCGATCAAGTCACCGCGCAAGTTGTAGAAGCATCATGTATAACTTGTGCAGAGTTATGTAAGCTTCTGCGATCGGGGCGCGGCAACAACTGCCGATAAATTTGAATTTCTATGTAGCAGTCCTGATTAGTATGTGAAATTCTCTGTCTTTTTCTTCAACTTCGCGTCCTTCTCTAACGAGACGCTGCGCGAATGCGTCCTTGGCGGTTCGTTTAAAAAAGTAATTTTTGCAACTCAACAAAGACACGAAAAAAGAGCGAAAGAGAAGTTGCCATAAATCATTAGTGAAATAAGATCACCTCATGCAAGTCGAAAAAGCTGTTGATTCACACACGGGATTTGAACCCGTAGTTGCTTGATCTCTCAAGTGCCTTACCATTCGGCTAGTATGTAAGCTTTTTCAGTTAGGGCACGAAGTGAAAAATTGAGATTTTAGAAAGTTGATTTAAAATAAATCGAATTTCTTTCTTGTTACACTGCTGTTTACTAACAGCGTAAATCATTCGACCTGTATATGCTACAGAACGATGAATAACACCTTTGACAGCATCCTTTACATAATGAGTGGGTGGCCATGGCAAATCTTCAAAGGTAATTAAATACCAAATCTTGTTTAGCTTCTGGTATTGATGATAATTATCAATGATGACAATATCAGTTTGTTCCTGCTTTGGCTTTTGCTTTCGAGGTACTTTCTCAGATGCACAAAGAATTCCGGTTTCAGGATGGATATAGAAGCGATCGCGATGGTTTGTATCTAGCTGGCTTCCATACCCTCGATAAGACTTGCGATAGAAACCACCATCAATTATTTCCACATGCCCCACACATGACCGATAACATGCTGTCCTGCCATTGTACTGGGATCTAATCGTTGACACAGTTGGCTGTAAACGTCATTCCAAGGCTGTCCGACTTGCGATGCCTGCGGCGGGCTACGCCTACGCAAAAACCGACGCAGAGGGCCGAGATGATCTGAAAGATACTTAGAGCCTGTCAAGAAACAACTTTTACAATTTATTATCTAGAAAGCTTACTGAGAAAGCATTTCTAGCTCAAAAGAGGCAAGGTTGTTACATGACAAGCTCTTAGATTTATTTATTGGTTTAATCAGGTAGGGATTCAACAATCCATCCTGAATTGTATCCTGGGTGATTTTGTATAATTGCTTCTTAAAGCCAGTCACCTTTTTGAGGCTAATTCTCCTTCCACCGCGAGGACGCTCAATTACAATCTCGCTCAAACGATGTTCGCTCATATCTCACGTTGTTTAAATGCAGTTGTACTAATTGATTTGTCATTAAACATGAGTTAGCTAACATCATTGAACTCACCTCCGTATTGAGTAAAAGTTATAGATAAATACAATTCAAATAATTGAAATTCCGCACAAGTTAGCAAAGCAGTTTTCACAATTGCCTATACCAATTTGGCTACGCTCCCATTAAAGGGAGCGACAGGATTTGAACCTGCATTCCGTTGCCGGAGAGTGTGTAGGCTTTACAAGTTAGGGCGCGAAATTAAGTCTTAAATCTTAAATCGTTCCGTGCAAGTTCAAGAAGCTTTTTACAGCTTACGGCCGCTCTTACCAAATATTAGCAGTGGGCACGCACGCTAAATCTGCGAGAGATTTAGAAATCATGCTTCGCTTATTCGATCGCTCGAATTTTACTACCTTAGGGCCGTTATAAATGTGTATGTATGCTTCTTCTGTCGGGGCACAGAAGACTAAATTCTTTAACCATAGACAGCTTCAGGGCGGATAATCAAATCACCACTGGGACGGCGATCGATTATGTAAGCAGAGAGGCGATCGCTATTCACATCTAAATGCCGAGCAACCCGCTCCTTCACCGCCACATCATTCATCCCTGCTGCAATTCCCAATTGGGTTTTTGGGATATCAACAGAACGTCCTTCAAATCGAATATGAACCATTCCAATCACCTCTTGTTTTAATTACGAATTACGAATTACGTAGCTTGCTTCTCGCTTTTGGCGAGTATTACGAATTCGTATTAGTGGATCTGATCGGGATTGAACCGATACCCTCCCTGTGAGAGTTACACTCACACCTCATGCAAGTTGAAAAAGCTGTGGTAACACCGCAGGAATTGAACCTGCAACTTATCGTTTTAGAGACGATCGCTCTACCATTGAGCAAGTATGTAAGCTTTTTCTGTCAGGGCACAAGTGACATCCGGGATCTCTACCGTTAGAGCTACAGACCCAAGTTTGGATGATTGCGATGCTCTAAGTGAGGTTATTGCAACCTTCAATAGAAGTCAAAGCAAATGGAGCCGTCGGGAATTGAACCCGAATCCTGCAACCGTCCGTTTGTTGGCTTCGGAGCAGTCGAACACCAATCGCGGCCCCAAACAGTAGCATCTATGCAATTGTCTAGCTTCTGATAGGTTTTAGTTTTGCCTTTGAGGAGGCTTTTCTTTTCATACTACAAATGTAATACAAGCTCTACATAATGTCAAGGGGATACTACAAATTTTGCAATCCAATGCGTGCTATTTAGATTCTCTCTTCTAAAAGCCTTACTCCCCTTCCCTTGTAGGGAAGGGGCTGGGGGTTAGGTCTTTTTAAATGGTCTACTCAACTGAAAATGGTGTACTCAACTGAAAATCGCTGTATTACTAAATTAACTGCGGTTATCTATCTGAGCGCGTTGCAAACTTCCAGAAAAGTCAACATAAACACTTTTCCATTCTGTGAAAACATCCATTGCAGTAGTTCCAGCTTCGCGGTGTCCGTTACCGGTTTGTTTCACACCCCCAAAGGGCAAATGTACCTCTGCGCCGATAGTAGGGCCGTTAATATAGGTGATACCTGCCTCGATGTCACGCATGGCAGTAAAAGCCCGGTTGATATCGCGGGTGTAAACTGAAGAAGAAAGTCCGTAATTGCTATCGTTGAGAATTGCGATCGCTTCCTCAAAGGAACTAACCTCAATTAATGCCACCACTGGCCCAAATATCTCTTCACGGGCAACTCGCATATCGGGAGTTACATCATCCAAAATAGTTGGTTGAAAGAAGTAACCATTTTTCAATGAGCCTTCATTGGCAATTTCTCCACCAATTAAAACCTTTGCACCTTCCTCACGGGCGATATCCAAATACTTGCTTACCTGTTGGAGTTGTTTTGCATTGATAATCGGGCCAATATCTGTGTCGGTATCAGTGCCAGCACCCAAGCGTAACTTACTAGTACGCTCGTAAAGCATGGCGGTAAATTTTTCTTTGATATCACGATGCAAAATCAGGCGACTAGTAGCCGTACACCGTTGACCGGTTGTTCCAAAAGCACCCCACACCGCACCATCTAAGGCAAGTTCCAAATCGGCATCTTCCATCACTATTTGGGCATTTTTACCACCCATTTCCAGACAGACACGTTTGTGAGTGCGTCCACAAGTAGCGCCAACAAAAGCACCTGTTTCTGAAGAACCGGTAAACGATACCAAATCTACATTGGGATGCTCAACTAAAGCTTTCCCCGCTTCTTCTCCTACACCATGCACCAAGTTAATTACTCCTGGTGGCAAACCTGCTTGTTGGAAAATTTCAATCAATTTAGTTGCACAGGCGGAGGTATCTTCAGCAGGTTTAAGGATGACTGTATTACCACACACCAAAGCTGGCATAGCTTTCCAGCAAGGAATTGCTACAGGAAAATTCCAGGGAGTAATTAAGGCACAAACTCCGATAGGCATTCGCACAGTCATAGCGAATTTATTAGACATTTCCGATGGTGTAGTTTGCCCAAATAGTCGCCGTCCTTCGCCAGCACTATAAAAGGCGCAGTCAATACCTTCTTGCACATCTCCCCTAGCTTCTGTCAGAGGTTTACCCATTTCCCGACTGATTAACTGGGCAAGTTCTTCTTTATGCTGAAGTAATATTTCCCCGACGCGAAAGATGTATTCTGCCCTAGCTGGGGCCGGGATTGTGCGCCAACTGCGGTAGGCTTTACGGGCTGCGGCTACTGCTGTATTTACATCATTAACTTGGGAACGGGGGAATGTGGCAACGATTTCGGTTTTGTTCGCAGGGTTGCGACTTTCTAAAGTTGCTTCCCCTACAGCATTTAACCATTGACCATCGATGTAATTGCGGCAAGATAGCGGAGTTGTCATCTTAAAAATCCCCGGCTGATGATCGAGTGAAACTTGTGTACTGATACCACTTCTATATGAGAAACGAACCGCAAAGGACGCAAAGAACACAAAGAAAGAAACAATAAGCCAAGAAAATTTCGCAAGACTCTGCGTACCTTTGCGTTTACTTTGCGTTCCTCTGCGTTAAAAAACGCTAAGATTTTACACAAAGCTGTACTAAGTTTGCTTGCTTTCTAGGTTATCCTCAAGTTTAAAAAATTGGTATAAAAATTAAGGCACTAACGCCAAGACACCCACAGGAGAGCCAGAACCACCACGCAACCGCAGAATCCCGATCGCTAGAGTAGTACCTTTGGGTGGTAACTGATCCAAATTGGTGAGATTTTCCAAAACAATACGCGGTTTTTCCAATACCAAACGATTAGTAGCAAAAGTGTTATCCTGTCCTGGGTCTACACCATGAGTATCAATTCCTACCCCAGCAATTTGCCGTTCCTTCAATAAGAATTGAGTCGCATCGCTACCAAACCCTGGAAAATGAGCAATACCTTGAGCATCATGATTTAGAAATGCACTTTTATCAAACCACTTTTTTTGCCAACCAGTATTCAGTATAACTACGCAGCCTTGAGAAATCTCGCCGTATTCTTCTTCCCAAGCCACAACATCAGCAATAGTCAGGGCATAATCAGAATTCACGGCTGTGGCTTGACGAATATCTATGACCACCGCAGGTACAACCAAAGATTGGGCGGGGTATTGGTCAATTCCCATACTATAGCTATGAAAGCTGTTAGGAGCGTTGATATGGGTAGCGCTATGTTCCCCCAAAGTTAAACGTCGGAGGTAATAGCCATCATTATTTAGTTCAGCTACAGTTTCAAATTCTACTGTCGGATCTCCAGGCCACTGGGGAATATCTATGTCAATCACGTGACTTAGATGAATAACGCGTGTGTAGGTGATACTATTTTGACTTTGGGGTTGTATCATCCCAGCCTTCTACTTTACTTGTATTCAGGGATTTTTTTAAGGGTGCGATCGCCTGGGTTGGGCTATGCCGACGCAAAGATAGTACTACCATTACAGAGTAATTAAATAGATCGGCGCAATTAAAGCTAACTGGCTAAGGCTGTCATTTGTCCTTTGTCATTAGTAAAGATTTTAAGCCTATTTACATTTCGTAATATACTTGGATTTTTTTTGCGACAACTTACTTAAAGTGTAATATTTCTAATCCTAACCCCCCATAATAGTACAAATAATCCCCCCAATTCCTGTAAATTTTAGGTTTTTGGGGGGTCAAATGTTGCAGCAAAAAGTGAATTAATCTTAGTTAACAACCAATAGGTTAACTTTTTGGTTAAGAAAAGATTAAAGTTATATTTATGTTGAAGGTTGCTCATGTAGTGGAATCATGATGACAAACTCTGCACCTTCTCCTGGTGCTGAAATACACTGGATTTGTCCACCATGTTTTTGGACAACAATTTGGTAGCTAATTGACAAGCCCATACCCGTCCCTTTACCTACAGGTTTTGTAGTAAAGAAGGGGTCAAATAAGCGTTTGCGTACTTCTTCAGTCATGCCTAGGCCATTGTCTGCAAAGCTAATGATTACACGGTCTTCTTTGATAAAGGTGCGAATGCGAATCTGAGGAGAAGTTATTTGTCCTTGGTTGTTTATCCTTTGTTTAGAGTTATTTACTAATGACATAGGCGGTTCGCCTTCCCGCAGGGTATGACTACTGACATAGGCGGTTCGCCTTCCCGCAGGGTATGACTCTTCTAAAACATCGATCGCATTTGCCAGCAAATTCATAAACACCTGATTCATCTGTCCGGCGTGACAAACTACTGGTGGTAGGTTGCCGTAGTCTCGGATTACTTGGATTTCGGGATGTCCTAGTTTGGCTTTCAGACGATTTTGCAACAGCAGTAAGGTGCTATCAATACCTTCATGAAGATTTACTGCTTTCGTGCCGTCTTCATCAAGGCGAGAAAAATTGCGTAAAGATAGGACTATCTGCCGAATGCGTTCGGCTCCCATGTTCATAGAATCCAGAATTTTCGGCAAATCTTGCTTGAGAAAGTCTAAATCTATGTTGTAGATTTGTTCGTGAATATCTGGTGTTGGTGGGCAGTAACTCTGTTGATAAAGTTCTACTAAGTGCAATAAATCTTTGGTATATTCACGGGCGTGGCTAATATTGCCGTAGATAAAATTGACGGGATTATTGATTTCGTGGGCAATACCTGCAACCAATTGTCCCAAACTGGACATTTTTTCGGTTTGAATAAGTTGCGCTTGGGTTTGTTGAAGTTCTAGTAATGCTGCTTCTAGTTGCTGGGCTTTGTCTTGGGCTGTTTGAGCAGCAATGCGGCTTTGGGTGTAGAGTTTAGCTTGGTCAATAGCGATCGCTATTTGCACTGTAACTGCCTGTAATAATTCTACTTCGTTGTCTAGCCAAGGCCGGAAGCCACCACAAGAACCACAGCTAAATGTGCCGATTTCGCCAGATTTGGTATGTACAGGTAGCGACATAAAGGCAGTGAAACCAAAATTCCGCAAAAATAGCCGTGCAGTGCCATCGCCTAAAGTCTCAGCATCATTAATGCGGATAATTTCTCTATTCAAGGTTTTGGCGGCGATGAGTTCGATTTCTGCACTAGTTGCTTCTTGCTCGTCAACTAGACAGGGTAAAAAGGAACTTTTCGCTTCGTATACTTTCTCCCAATGGGTAATATCAGCGTCTTGCCGATACCAAAAGAAGGCGCAGCGATCAATCTGGAATAAGTCACGGATCTCCCGCACTGCGGTTTCCACTATATAATTGAGATCCAAGGAAGCTCGAATCTGGTTAGAAAGACGATTCAGTAATGCTTCGCGTTGGGCACATTCTCTGAGTGCAACTTCTGCTTGTTTGCGATCGGTGGTGTCATAGCAAATACCAACGAAGTTTATAACATTACCATTAGCATCTCTAATAGCAGATGAGTTGGTTGTATGCCATCGCCAACTGCCATTTTTGTGTTTTACCCGATATTCAATTGCGTCTTGCTTTTCGGTTGTTGTCGCAATTTTTTGGAAATAATCTGCACAAATAGACACATCATCAGGATGCACAAAGGGAATAAAAGATTGGCCTTCAACCTCTGCAATCTCATGCCCAAAAATTTCAGTCCAGTTAGGAGAAACGTAAGAAAATATCCCTTCAAGTGTCAGCGCAAAAATAACGTTATTAGCGTTTTCAATAATGGTGCGAAACTTGGCATCGCTTTCTATTAATGCTGTTTGTGCTTTTTCGCTGGTGTCGCGGACAAGAACTATGATTTGCTGGTCTGGTAACGGCAATAACCTAGCTTCAAAATTATGATTCCCTTGTGAGAACGGTAAGGTATATTCAAAACTGACTGAAGATTGAGTTTCCAGTACTTGAGTTATTGCTTGCTGAAAGCGATCGCAGATAGCAGTCGGTAGGCATTCTCGCAAACTCTTGCCCTGACAATCTTCTGTTGAAATATACGGATTCTCAATCTTTCCTGGTTTGTAATCCAGAATACTTCCATCAGCATTGATCCGAAAGTACAAATCAGGAAGCACTTGCAAAATCGCTGTAAATTCTGATGTTTTTTGGCGTAACTGTGATTCAACTACTTGGCGTTTTGCAGTTTCGGCTTGTAGTTGCTTTTGTGCTTTTTTTAATGCCGCTTGTTTTTGTTCTGTTAATTTACTAAGACGACGAGATGAAGTTGTAGATGCCGAGCAGTCTTCTCTTAGGGGTAATCGCACTTCTGTTACATCCACACAATAACCGATGTAACCCGCAAAGCTCCCATCTGCTGAAAATCGTGGCGCAGCTGTATCTAAAATCCAGCGATATTTGCCATCAGACCGACGCAGGCGATATTGCCTCTGGAAAGAATTATAGGTTGCAAATGCTTTTAAGTATATATTTTTACATCGTTGTCGATCTTCTGGATGGACGCTACTAGCCCAGATATTGCTTATCTCTTCTCGTCGAGCAGATGCAGACCCGCCTTTTCTGAGATGGATTCCAGTAAATTCCAGCCAATTTGAATTTAAGTAGTAATAAAGTGCATTACATCCAGCCATCCAAATCATCAGAGGAGAAGTGTCTGCCTGCTGGCAAAATACTTTTTCATCATGTTGTATTACTTCCTCTTGAACCATGATTTGGTTAATGTAGCTCTGCACCTTTTTAGAAAACACTTTTGCCTGCCTGCTCTGCCTAAATTATTAAGGTAAATGTCTGAAAATAGAGTTTGTTAATAAAGGGATATCATCTTGATTGCGGCCTGTTATTTTATCTTAATACTTTATTTATTTTTATATCTCCAAGAATTGCTTTTCTCTTGTAAATAAATTAAAAAAATGCTGAAGTTATCATTAAGATTAACTTCAGCATTTTTGGTGAAATTTAAAATATTCATCTGCCAGTAAAATTATTTAACTATGTTTATTTTTAAAATTACCTTGAAATTCATCTGAGCTATGTAATCACATAGCTCAAAACCTTATTTAGCTTCACAAAAACTATATGAGTTGCTATGAGACGATTACATCTTTATCAGAAATTCATAATAATCCATAATTTCATATCAAATAAATATTGATTTTTTCTCAAGAAGAATTCAGCATGAATTAAAGTCCTGGTGACTATAAGTGACGGCTATACAGACTTGTGTTGAGCATCTCGACTTCGCTCGATGGAGCCGGAGTCAAAATACAAAACCCACTTCCGTGAGTTTGAAATTTTTGATTTTTCACGTTTTCCGTATAGGTAAACTTTGCTTGTGTAGTAGCAAATTATATTCACCTAATTTTTTTAGAAATTCTCTGAGACTCACTGGTTTAAAAGGATTTAATACCCATATATATACTAAGGTTTTCCCAGCCATTATGCGTATAAAAATTTACTTTATTTATTCCGAATTTCTTTTCAACTTTTCCTGAAAAACGCGATTTTTCAAGATTGTCTTGACTGTTCAAAATGCTTCATTCCAAAATCGCAAATTAAATGAGAGAGATGCTAAATGTGATATCAACACGTTATAACAATGGCTAGCGATCCTATTTTATATGTTATAAAGCTCACAGAAATTCATGTTAGGCGGGAACTACTTTATGGAACCAGATAAGCTGGGCCGTTTTAAGGAGTACGGCGAATTCATCCTCCGAAAGATAGATTCTGTGCCCCAGCACCCTTCAAAACAAGAAGATTGGGTTCCAGCTAGTCTTGATGATTGTCTCCTGCATTTGCGGTCAGCAGCCCAGAAAACTGTAGACTTGGCAACTTCACCTGTCAAAATTGGGGTGATGGGGGAATTCAGTAGTGGAAAAACTTTACTTTTAGGCAGTCTAATTGGATATGCTGATGCTTTACCAGTCAGTGAAAACCCCACTACAGGTAATGTTACCGCAATACATATCATCCCGCAAGACGACTTTGCAACTACTCAATTAAGTAATTTCACTGTAGAGTATCTTTCTCACGAAGGGGTACATGAGTGTCTACGCTTCATGCTAGGGGAAGCCCATAAACGCACGACAGCAGCAGGACTTCCTCCGATACCAGTATCGAAACTCAACTCTGGCAAAGATATTATTAGCTGGTGTGAGGAGGCTTGGAATAGTAGCAACAATTTGGAGCTACGTTATTTACTCCGGGAGTTGGTATTATTCCTGCGGGCTTATCAAGCTTATGGGGAAGTGATGTGTGGTGGGCACTACCAGATTGATGCTACCACCGCCCGCGAAGGGCTACAGCTGGTTGAACAGCCAATGGCGATCCAAAGTCTAAAATTTGAGGATTTACCGCCAGCGCATATTCGATTACCAAGTCCACCCCAGAGGCTACCAACAAAGTTATTGCAAAATAGCTTTCCACTCATCCGTCGCGTAGATATCGATGTAAAAATCTCACGGGAAATTTGGGATTTTACAGGTGCAGCGAAATTTATTCTCATCGACTTTCCAGGATTGGGGGCTGCTAATTCGGGAGCTAGGGATACCTTTTTGTCACTGCGGGAACTGGCAGAAGTACAAACAATTTTGGTATTGCTAAATGGTAAATCTCCTGGAAGCGATCGCGCCAATAAAATCTTTACCATGATGCAGCAGCAGCGACCAGGACAAGACCTGAAAGATTTAATTCTCGTAGGTGTAGGTCGCTTCGACCAACTCCCCCTAGACAGTGAAGGTGGCGAAAGAGAACTTGACCACCTGATTGAAGATAGCCATTTAAAAGAGGAAACCGTTTTCCAAAAACTCAAAGTTCTGCAAACTACCATTGATGGTGCAGAGGCTTTTACAAGCCAAAAAGACCGCATCGTTTTACTGTCGCCACTGTTGGGACTGGCTGAATTAGCAAAACGTTCTAGTACAGTCAAAGCAGGCTCACCAGATTTTTTGGCTAACTTGGACTATCCTGATTACCTAGATCGGTCTAAACGCCTACAAGATAAATGGGAGCTATTAAGTGAACGGCTATTAGACACCGATCCCCGCAGTAATTTAGGCAAACAGCTAGGTTACTTTGGTCAAGATGGAGGACTTAGTAAGCTGCGGGAATTGATTCAAACCCACGTAGCAAATCATGGTTTGAAGCAACTTTATGAAGATACTCGCAGAGCAGCTGATGTTGTGAGCCAGCAACAAGATCATTTGAAGGACATCATAGATGAAATTCATGAGCAAGGCATCCCTACAGGAGACAGTCCCGCCTTTATCGAGTTGCGCTTTGTCGTCGAAAGCTTGGATAAAATCTACAGGAATTTTCAAAAAGATTTAGGGACAGAACCACTTAAAGATCGGCGCGGTGTTGTCGTCAGTGATGTAGTTAAAGACGAACTCACTTTTAGAATCCTCAATTGGAACCAGTGGACTTTACTCTTCAACAAAGCCAACAATGGAGCGATCGCGCTGGCAGAATCTAAAGGTGCAGCCGGGAAATTATTTGATCGAGGAAACCGTGTAAATACTTCCCTTCCAACTAAAAGCGATGATTTTTATCCAGTCTTTGAGAAAACTGTTAAAGAAGTAGAAGATTTTGCCCGCGATCGCATTCATCAAGCAGTGGTAGATTTGTTGAACCAATTGTCAAATTATGTAGCCCCAGAACGCGAACAATTGCAGGTATTTTTCCATCCAGATATGGAACAACAAATTGAAGAAAAATTTGGTTTTGAAGATGCCGATCTCTTTTACAAATTATTACTAGGATGCGATCCTAACGAATGGAAAGAAGCAATCATCTCGGAAATCACTAGTAAAGATAAAACAGTTGCACCTGAAACCATCTTTCCCTTAGCACGTCAAGACGAGAAACACAACGTTGGTCAAATCTTTGACTGGGCACCAGAAAAAAGCCAAGGTTTACCTAGATCGAGCAATCACCAACTTTTAGTACTGCGGCTGCGAGATGAAATCACTGCTAGCGCTAGTCTCCATCTTGTGCAGTATGTTAGCGAAGTTAATCAGCAAATTAATTCGGAAATAGCAGGTATTTTGGATCAAATTATTCCTAGTTTGCAAAACCTTTCAAAAAAAGAAACTTTGCTGAGATATTTGGCAGCTGGGGACTTACCAACTGAGATAGCGATTCCTACTTGGTTGCAGATTATTTCAGAACTTGCTGCTGTTTCTTACTTAGATGATTTGAGATAAGCTAACTGAGATACGACTTACGCATGAGTTACGGAATAACGAACCGCAGAGGCACGGAGGACACGGAGAAATCAGAGTTTCAGAGATAATTTGCGTAAGTTCTATCAGAAAGTGACTGATTGCGTTCGGCTACGGTTATGAGGATGTATTTGTGAGACGTGATGCGATTTTTTATGCAATTTTCAAACGTGTCCCAGGATTGTTTTTCGAGTTAGTAGAACAGCCACCAGCCGAAGCTAGTAGCTATCGCTTTGAATCAGTTGAAGTTAAAGAACCAACATTTCGGATTGATGGGGTATTTTTACCTCCACCTGATGCAACATCTCAAATGATCTTTTTTGCTGAGGTGCAATTCCAAAAAGATGAGTTACTGTACCATCGGTTTTTCTCAGAATCCATGCTGTATATGTATCGTAACCCGTCGCTTTACGATGACTGGTACGGGGTAATTATTTTACAGTCTCGCAGCTTGGAACCAGAAAAGACTACTATTCACAGATCGTTACTGAACAGTTCCCAAGTACAACGGATTTATTTAGATGAGTTAGGTAGTCCTGATGAGCAAAAAGTAGGTATCAGTTTGATGCAGTTAACTATTGCCTCAGATACTCAAATGGTGCAAGAAGCGAAACGTTTAATTGAGCGGGTGCAACAAGAACAGATAACTGTTTTAGCTAAGGAAGAGATAATAGATGTAATCACAACGATTGCAGTTTATAAATTTGCCAACTTAAGTCGTGAAGAGGTAGAGGCTATGTTAGGAGTTAAGTTAGAAGAAACTAGAGTTTATCAAGAAGCTAAACAAGAGGGACTAGAACAAGGACTAGAACTAGGAATCCAACAAGGAATACAACAAGGACGAGAACAAGCAAAACTTGAAGTTGTCCCTCAGTTCTTAGCTCTTGGTATGTCGATGGAAGACGTTGCCCAATTACTTAATTTAACCATCGAACAAGTAAGACTTGCATCTGAATAATCACAACAATTACTGGTTATAAATTTGCAATTCATACCAATGCCTACTTTGGGCTACGCCTACGCCCTTTCATATAAAAGCGTAGCCCACGTAGATATTGCGCCAAATAAAAAAGCCAGTGCTAAAGAGAATCAATGGTACAAGACCAAAGATTCTCTAAATTTGTAATTTTATGATACAACATTACAGTTTTTAGCCAGCTATAAAACAAACAACAGAAAGTGATACTATAATGAACCCTTTTCAACTCAATAAATATAGCGATCGCGAACCAAGCGAGAAACAACAAAAAAGATTTCCGGGATGGTTTGCTTTAGATTTTGGCACATCGAACTCTACAGTTACACTTTTCGATCCGATTGAAGTACCGATCGCAGAAATTCTCCCAAAAGAACAAGAAATGCGGTTGCGCGATCGCTTATCACAATGGCTGAGTTCTCCCGCTTCAGTCGCTTTACCAGATGTCAGCGATGATGATTGGGCAAAGTTCATCACCGAAATTAGCAAAAACCTAGAGATAGAGCCAACAAAGTTAAGTGAAGTGTTTGAAAGTGATAATAAAGAGCGATTTTTAGAAGCAATTCGCCAAATTGAGCTTTCTTTAGGAAACAGCGAGAGGTTTCGCCGTGCTGTCAGCAAAAAACTTTACCAAATCTATCATGAGGTGTTCCGCGTTCCTACTCTAGAGTCGCAAAATCTGATCCCAGTTGTGCTGGATATCGATCGCCGCGATACGGAAATTCCCAGCGAGTTAGAAATTTCGCAGTTAGGGGACTTAAAACTGCGGATGGGTAGGGAAGCTAGAGATAATCGCAAAAAAGCGATCGCTCAAGGTACAAGTGGTTCTTTAAAGGAAATTATCAGCAGGTTTCACCATTCACCCAAGCGCTATTTTGGTCAGGAGCGATCGTTTTCAGTTATTTTGGATGGTAAAGAAGAAATAATTACTGCAAATCAACTGATTCAATCTGCTTGGGCGCATTTAATCGAGTTAACTGAAGATTACCGCCAACGCGCCCAACGTAGATTTTCCGAAGGAACTTTTTTGACAGCAGTTGTCACTTATCCCACTGTCGCCCCACCAGTTGTTCGCAAAGAAGTTAAGGAATTTGTTGAGCAATTGGGGATCGATGATGTCCAAACTGCTTATGATGAAGCCGTTTCTGTGGCAATATTCTTTTTATGGCGAGAATTTGGCGGTAATCTGAATATTGGGATCGAGTCATTCAAAACTCGTTGCCGTCAAGTCGGAAATAAATGGTCACAAAATGTCCTCGTTTTGGATATCGGCGGCGGAACCACAGACTTAGCTTTAATTGAACTAACTTTAGAAGATAAAACCCCTACTTTTGCTGATTATGAAGACCGGGGTTTAGGAGGACGTTACTATAAACTCACTCCCAAACTATTAGGCTCATCTGGTCATTTACAGTTAGGTGGTGAATTAATTACACTGCGAATTTTTAGATTATTAAAAGTTGCGATCGCAGACTTTTTATTGACAGCAGTAACAACAGGTGATATTGAAAGCGAAAAGCTAGAAGATTTAATTAGCTCTGAGTTAAACGAGCGTTTTTTAGAACAAGGCAAATTTAAAAGTGGCAGTCTTTTAAAATGTCTAGATAAAGAGAATCCAGAAGGTGATATTGCTTACAAAGATGCCCTAGATACTGCCGAAAAAGTATTACCCACTCGTTGGCAACAAACACCCCAACGCCTGCAATCCTTTTATATCCTTTGGGATTATGCAGAAGCTGCTAAACTTAAACTTGGGCAAAAGCCACCAGTAGATAATTCTCTATTAACCTTCACACTTTCCGAACAACAAATTTCCGAACTGCTCACTCAAAGCGCCGTTAAATTGCAAGTCAAAGATCCAAATAGTATCTGTGTCACCCTAGATAACCAGCAATTTGAACGAGCCGCCGTTTCAGGAATTAAAGAAGCGATCGGTATTGCCAAAGGATTGATGGAAAGTCGCTTACGCCCCGATGATCTCATCAAAGATTCTTGGAATTCCCAAAAAGTTGATTGGTTAATTTTGTCTGGAAAAACTTGTAATTTAGACATAGTGCAGCGCCAAATCTACCAAGAATTTAGTAAATCTCCATATTTTGTGTGGAATCCAGAACGAATTACCTTTGTGTTGGAATTTACCAAATTAGCTACCTCTGCCGGTGCTTGCTATGCCGAGAAACTGCGAAGATTGAGATTCGATCCAGAAGAGTCTAAAAGCTTGCTGCGTAAGGGAGCTAACCAACTAGAAATTGATGTCAAAAACCTGTTTTATTATTTGCCTTGCAACTTCAAACGTAAAACCCAAAGTAACGATTTACTAACTATATTTAAAGCTGGACAAGAACTATATCAACTCGCACCTTGGGAAAGTGTCGCCAAAGTTCGGACTGCATGGCAAGGAATCCAATTAACTAATATTATTTACCGTCAAGACTACGAAGATGGAGATTTACGATTATGGGGTAGCTTTGACGGCAAAAACCTCATGAATAAATTGGGAATGCAAGAAGCAGAGTTCCTGAAAAAAATTAAAGTCCAGTTTGAAATTGACCAAACCCTTGAATTTAATGTGTTGCTTTGTCAGGGAAATCCCCATTATTTAATTGATATTCCTGGCATTGATTTGGAATCGGTTGTTTCAGAAACATCACCGCTATTTGCTGATGGTAAATTAAACTGGAATATTGCCGTTGAGCGTTTAAATAAAGATTTAAATGATGGTGATATTGCAGTTAATGTTATTGAGTCCGCAACTGTCGATCAACCAGATGCCTATCATCTTGTGTTTGAAGTAGGAAATGATGGTAGTAAATTGTTCCAAAAATTTCACTATCTGCGCGATGGTGTGACAGAACCAGGAATTGGGTTAATTAGTAATCCTTTACCTCCCTTCCCACAAACTGGCCAGCACACTTTCTATATTTATCAAACAGATGCCCAAACCAACAGCAAAAAATGGATAAGAATTGGCGCACTCAGCAAACCAGATGTGACAACAGATTACCCTTGCCAATATCGGGTAACTCTTGACGACCAAGGTATCCTACGGATGCACGCTGGTGAAGTACCTTATTGGACATCAAACAGTCAAGAATGCCTAAAAGAAGAGGGATGTATTTATATTGCTGAATTAGAATTGCAGCCCAATGAAGTTGATAAGGAACGCGATCCATTTTGCGGTATACATTAACTCTTGCATTAAACCTTTATGTTCCTCTGTGTTGAAAAAATTAAGATTTTTAAACGCAGAGGGGCGCGGAGTATACGCATAGGCGCTTCACCTTCCCGTAGGGTAGGGGCGCAAAGGTTTACCAAGTTTAATTCGCTATAAAAATATTTGGAGGTGATATTCATGCAGCACTTGCGTCAATTATTAGAGATAGAAAACTCACAGTTAGCCCAGTTACTGCGGTTTAGTTTGTATGGACTAGAGGCGACTTTAAATCAGGCTCGCGCAGAATTACCACTAGATCCAGGATCTAAAATATGCGATGAGGTGCTGCAAGAACTTCATAACCTGTTGGAACCTGCACCTCCACAGCAAAATACTGGTTGGGAAGATCCGCCAGAGGATTTAAAACTAAGTCACCTGCGGGAAGCTTTCGATTCTGACTCAGAACTTAATTATTATCTGGGTAATTCCCAATTGCAAAGTACAACGGACTCTGATTTGTGGAATGAGATTCAACGCAAACTGCTGCGAGTACCAGAAGATTTAGCTGCAACTTGGCGATCGCGCACTTTAGATTTAGCCCAAGAAGTTGGTGCGATCGCAGATAATTCTAACCTCTATCAACTTCCCTTTATCCGCGATGAAATTATCTACCCTGGACTTAGTGGTACTGTTCAAGCTCAAGGATTAACCTTGTATCAACAGGCACTTTCAACTTCTAAAATTCCCCAAGGTAATGTATCCGATTTACCAGCAGCATTCCTATTTTTATATATGAATTTTATCGAAATAGACCCAGATTTACATCATGCTTTAAAGAGCGTTTTTAGCTTTGATGTCATTTCCTTACACTGCAAACCAGAACAGCGCGATCAATATATTGATGCTTTAAGCGATCGCTTCCAACGCACCCAAAAAGCTGAGAAAAACACTGATCCCCTGTCAATTCTTCGTGCCTGGATTGACATGGACGAAGCGATACATTCCCTAGTATTCGTACCACCGGCTGAACGCTATTCTTGGTGGGGAAAGCTACAACATGAATCACGGCGCATTTTGAAGAAAGTCGCTGATGAGGCTATTAATACAGGTAATGAAGTGCGAATTCGCCAATTGTCGGGACTTTATGCGGATATCTGTGGTTCATCCAAAGATGATTTACAACTAGACTGTGGTGGTATTCCTGGCGAAGTATTAACTTGTCTGCGAGTATATGCGCGAATTAATCAGGAAGAATCCCCAGGGCGTGTAATATTTCGCTCATCACGGTAAGAGAATTTCCTCATAAAGGAAAGGCAGACGATTTCACGAATCGCTGCCTTGCCTAGTCATCTAATGAAGCTATAAAAACGTTTAAATCTATAGAATGCCCCAGAAGTGTAAAATCCCTTGACCAGAAAAAACTTCAAGCGCAACAGCAGATAAAAAACCAATCATTGCAAAACGACCGTTCCAGTTTTCGCTCTGAGGAGTGAAGCCCCAGCGCAAAGCATTAGGATCTTCTGAAACTGAAGGCGTAGTCTTTTTAACGTCTGCCATAAATAATACTCCGAGCTTTTATGTTGTAACAGTTATAACTGCCTGTAAAGTAATGTAACAGGTTTTTACGAGAATGCAACATAAAATCAAGGCAAAATTCAGTAATATATATTACGTATGCGTAGTTTTGCGATCGCTTAACTTATTTTTCACCAATTTTCTGGGAATAATGTTTAAAAGGGCTAAAATTTCATTTCTGTAAAATTTTAGATAAATAAAAATGGCAATACCTGATTATCAAAAGATAATGCTTCCGTTGCTTAAATATGCACTTGATCGTCAAGAACATTTTATAAGAGAAGTCATTGGAGCTTTAGCCGACCAGTTTAATCTAAGTGAAGATGAACGAAAAGAATTATTACCTAGCGGTCAACAACCGTTATTTGATAATCGTGTAGGATGGGCAAGAACATACTTAAAAAAAGCAGGTTTATTAGCAACCCCAAAAAGAGGATATTTTGAGATTACCGAAGAAGGTATAAACGTAGCTAGGCAATCTCAAAAAGAGATAAACATTCAGTTTCTTAATCAATTTCCTGATTTTATTAACTTTAAAAATTCAAAAAAGCAAGATGAAAAAATTAGTTCAGAACTTGATGAAATTTCAGAAAAAACTCCACAAGAGTCTATAGAATTAGGGTATCAAAAAATCCGTAAGGAGTTAGAAATAGATTTAATTAACCGGATTAAAAATATTTCGCCAGATTTTTTTGAAAGGCTTGTCATCGATTTGCTTATCAAAATGGGTTATGGAGGTTCAAGGCGTGATGCTGGCAAAGCAATTGGTAAGAGTGGTGATGGTGGGATTGATGGTATAATCAAAGAAGATAAATTAGGATTAGATGTTGTTTATATCCAAGCTAAAAGATGGGATACTAATGTTATAGGCAGACCAGAAATCCAAAAATTCGTTGGTGCATTATACGGACAAAGAGCAAAAAAAGGAGTATTTATCACAACTTCTAACTTTACTCAAGATGCAAAAAATTATGTGTTAGGAATAGACATAAAGGTTGTCTTAATAGATGGGCAAGAATTAGCACAATTGATGATTGACAATAATGTAGGTGTATCCGCAGTATCAGTTGATGAAATAAAAAAGATAGATTCAGACTATTTTACAGATACTTAAATATTCTTTTTTTATTAACTAAAGTGTCACATTTATACGAATTATGCTTAAAAGCCCTCTCCGATATCCTGGTGGGAAGTCGAAAGCAATAAATCAAATAGTTGAATACTTGCCAGAGAGCTTTTCGGAATTTCGAGAACCTTTTGTAGGTGGTGGTTCTGTATTCATTTATTTAAGACAAAAGTTTCCCGATATCAAGATTTGGATTAACGATTTAAACCGCGAACTCTTCTTATTCTGGAAGTTTGCCCAATCTGATCTAGCTCAGTTAGTTAAAGAAATTCGACATATCAAAGTCAAATATACAGATGGTAAATTACTCTTTACAGAATTAACTAATGTAGATGTAAATAATTTATCTGATTTAGAAAGAGCAGTTCGTTTTTTCGTACTCAATAGAATTACCTTTTCAGGAACTGTAGAATCAGGTGGTTTTTCCCAAGAAGCTTTCCATAAAAGATTTACTGATTCTTCAATAGAAAGATTAGAAAAGTTAGAAAATATTCTCTCAAAAAATGTCCAAATTACTAATTTGGATTACAGCCACCTATTAACTTCAGAAGGGGAAGATGTATTTTTATTTTTAGATCCTCCATATTTTAGTGCTACTAAATCAAAGCTATATGGTAAAGATGGTGACTTGCACACTTCTTTTGAACATCAGAGATTTGCTAACTTTTTGCAACAATGTCATCATCGCTGGCTAATTACCTATGATGACTCATTGCACATTCGAGAAAATTTTCAATGGGCTAATATCTCAGAGTGGGAATTACAGTATGGGATGAATAACTATAAGCAGAGTGGTGCGGCTAAAGGAAAAGAGTTATTCATTACTAACTACGAAGTTAAACTTGATTTGGATAAAAAAGCAAAAAATCAGAAACTTGTTAATCCAGATTTTAAGTTGAGCCTTGATATTTCAACCTAACTTTAATAGCAGCCAATTTTCCGGTAGTATAGCTCCCATACCCTTCAACCTAGCTACACCTACCAAACTACAAACTTTAGCTATGATAACTTCCCCAATCCCTGCTCAAGAATCCTCTGCTAGCTGGTATGTCCTGCTGCAACAATTAATAGATGGCCAATCCTTGTCCCGTACTCAAGCTGCTGAATTGATGCAAGGTTGGCTCAATGAAGCGGTTCCCCCAGAGTTATCAGGGGCTATTTTAACAGCGCTGAACTTTAGAGGGATTTCTGCCGACGAGTTGACCGGCATGGCTGAAGTATTACAATCTCAATCTTCCCCACTCAATAATCACTATTCATCACTCACCACTGTAATAGATACTTGTGGCACTGGTGGAGATGGATCATCAACCTTTAATATTTCTACAGCCGTTGCATTTGTCGCCGCAGCATCTGGCGTACCTGTTGCTAAACACGGCAATCGTTCAGCTTCAAGTCTCACGGGGAGCGCAGATGTATTGGAAGCATTGGGTGTAAACTTGAGTGCATCCAGTGACAAAGTGCAAGCCGCACTACAAGAGGTGGGGATCACTTTTTTGTTTGCACCTGGTTGGCATCCAGCACTTAAAGCAGTTGCCCAATTGCGGCGGACTCTCAGGGTACGAACGGTGTTTAATTTGCTAGGGCCATTAGTAAATCCTTTACGTCCAACTGGGCAGGTGGTGGGGTTATTTACTCCTAAGCTTTTGGCGACTGTTGCTCAAGCATTGAACAATTTGGGCAAGGACAAGGCGATTGTTTTGCACGGACGAGAAAAACTTGATGAGGCTGGGTTAGGAGATGAAACTGACTTAGCGGTTTTATCAGATGGAGAAGTGCAGGTAACTACCATTAATCCCCTAAATTTGGATCTCACACCTGCTTCCATAGGTATGCTTCGGGGTGGAGATGTCCAAGAGAATGCGGTGATTCTCAAGGCGGTACTCCAAGGTAAGGGAACTCAGGCGCAACAAGATGCTGTTGCCTTAAATGCGTCGTTGGCGCTGCAAGTAGCAGGTACGATCGCACTCCTCGACCACGCCCAAGGGATTAAAATCGCTAAGGATATCCTACAAAGCGGGGCAGCTTGGACGAAGTTGGAGCAGTTAGTTGAGTTTCTGGGGAATTAATTTGCGATCGCGATTGCGGGCGAAATTCTACGACATTACGTTTGATGGTGACATCGTAGTTGCCAAAAAAATCATGTCCTAAAAGTCCAGTTTCTAGTTCCGCACCTGCGATCGCTACTGGGATTTTATTCACTATTACCCCACCAATAGCCATCGAATTAACATAGCCCACAGGAAATTCTACTGCTCTGGAACTCGCGGTATTTGCCTTAGCTCTCCCTACTGTCACGATTCCCAAAGCATTGGCCATATCTTGGGTGATGACAGTGCCACTGGCTCCCGTATCCACAATCATCTCAAATTGTCGCTGTCCATTGAAAGTGACTTCGACGATTGGCGTTCCACCAATTCGCCTTTTAATCGGGGCTGTAAATACTTGCTGATCTGGAATCACCACTGCTGATGAGGGCAAAGCTGGCTCTGTTGGTAACGGCTTTATTTCTTGTGGAGGCGAGGTATATTTTGGTGTAATTGTTGTTTGGGGAACCATAACCACTATCCTCTTCGGTTCGGCAAGGCGCACAGCGCGAGGAGTAGCTTGTTGTTGGGCGTATTTAATTTGGCGGCGATATTCAGTAATTTTGGTTTGAGCGATCGCAAATTCTGGGCTTTGTCGCCGGACTCTTTGCATCAGCGCGATCGCATCCTGGTACTGATTCGCCACCAAAATCCAATCACCCGGAGATTGAGCAGAACGGCTGATACTCCAAGCGCCAACCGCTTTGTCTAGCCCCTGTTCAAAAAGACTTGGTTCGCTTTCAGAAGGCTCTAGCGGCTGTACTTCTGGGGTAACTGCTGGTGTTGGTAATTTAACAGCAGGTTCTACTGATGCCAAATCCCCAATTGGCGCGGGTTGCTCATTGCCACCAGTCACAGTGTTCCGTTTGTCTTCACTACAGGCAACACACAAAACCGCAAGAGCGCTTGATACTAAAATTAGGGTTGCACGGGATAAAAAAGACTGAAGCATAATTAATTTTAACCGCCCAAGCTTTGTCAAATCCACTGCCGCCACTTTAAATTCCCAATTTAATTTTAATTAACTATCCAAAAAACTTCTAATTGCCCAACTCATGGGATAATTAACAATCGCAGTATTGAAGAATGGGGAATGGGGAATAGCCAATGGGGAAGAGTTTAGTACTAGCCCAATCCCCAATTCCCAATTCCCAATTTCCAATTCCCAATTCCCCTATTTACTATGCCCCTGACTGACGCAATACCTGCTTTACTTGTCTTGGCAGATGGAACTACTTATCGCGGTTGGTCTTTCGGTGCGACGGGAACCGCGATCGGAGAAGTGGTGTTTAACACTGGCATGACCGGCTACCAAGAAGTTCTGACTGACCCTAGTTACTGCGGTCAGATTGTCATTTTTACTTATCCTGAATTAGGCAATACTGGTATTAATCTTGAAGATGAGGAATCAGATGGCCCCCAGGTGCGGGGTGCGATCGCCCGAAATATTTGTCAAAGACCAAGTAACTGGCGATCGACACAATCCTTACCAGACTACCTCAAACAAAATCAAGTACCAGGGATCTACGGCATCGATACCCGCGCCCTCACCCGCAAAATTCGGATGTTTGGAGCCATGAATGGTGGTATTTCCACAACCATTCTCGATGAGGCGGAATTGCTAGAACAGGTACAGGCGGCTCCCAATATGGCGGGATTGAATCTGGTTCGCGAAGTCACCACATCAACGGCTTATGAATGGTCAGATCCCACAATTCCAGCTTGGGAATTCAACTGTGAAGCTGCGGAAAATCTTGGAGAAGCCTTTACCGTTGTTGCCCTTGACTTTGGCGTAAAACGCAACATTTTGCGTCGCTTAGTAAGTTACGGTTGTCGGGTAATTGTTGTGCCTGCTGATACGCCACCAGAAGAAATCCTCAATTACAATCCAGATGGTGTGTTTCTTTCTAATGGGCCGGGCGACCCAGCTGCCGTCACTGGAGGGATTGCAACTGCCAAAGCGCTTTTGTTAAGTCAAAAACCCATTTTTGGTATTTGTATGGGGCATCAAATTTTAGGTCATGCGTTAGGGGCAGAAACCTATAAACTAAAATTTGGTCATCGTGGTTTAAATCAGCCTGCGGGTTTACAACAACGAGTAGAAATTACTAGCCAAAACCATAGTTTTGCTATTGACCCAGATTCTTTACCTACAGCAGTTGTGGAAATCAGCCATCTAAACCTAAACGATCGCACCATTGCCGGGGTACGTCACAAATCTCTACCTGTATTCTCTGTACAGTATCACCCAGAAGCCAGTCCTGGCCCACATGATGCCGATTACTTGTTTGAGCAATTTGTTCAAGCCATGCAAGCAGCACGTCAAGCCGCAACAGCCGAGGTTAAGTAAAAATGGGGAATGGGGAATGGGGAATAGGGAATAGGGAATAAGATTAAAAATACTATTTTCTCCCAATGCCCAATTCGCAATTCCCAATGCCCCAAAAGATTGTAGACAACTTGCTCAAAAACCATCTATACTTGAGCGTTCACTTTAACTCATGAGGAGGGAATTATTGCTGAGCCACTGAATCTAACCGTTAGCCTGAGGGGTACTCGTGAAGTCCGGGATAACTGCCAGCTATTCCGCCTCACAGGTTTGTTAGATGCCTTTTCTGAACCCACATTTCGCAAAGTGCTTGGCAGCAAGATTGAAGAGGGCCCTAAGCACATTATTTTGGATCTCTCACAAATCGACTTTATTGATAGCTCTGGCTTGGGCGCTCTAGTGCAGCTAGCCAAGCAGGCTCAAACTGCTGAAGGCACTTTGCAAATCGTCACGAATGCCCGCGTAACTCAAACGGTCAAGCTTGTTCGTCTAGAGAAGTTTCTCTCCCTGCAAAAATCAGTTGAAGAAGCTCTAGAAAACGTCAAGTAGTCTTGGTTGCTTGAACCGAGAGGCTAATTCAGCTATCCAGATTCAACATCGGGTAGCTTAATTTTTAAAACTTCTGGCAGAAAACCTCTCTCCTTGTGGGAGAGGCAATAAGCCAGTTGCGCTATTATCTTTAAAGTAGAGCAATCAAAAAAATATATATACCAAGTGATTGCTGTGTAATCGCTTACTAGAACATTGGGATAAATAACCAAGTCTGAAAAAGTTGTAAGAAATACAAATTTAGCAGATTTGTCTATAGATAAAGTTGACTTGATACTGTATAGTTAAAAATTGTCACTTACTAAGTAAGCATAGCAATGCTATCTAGTAACAGGGTGTATTTGATGTTCAGATTTTACCTTATCTTAGACACAGACTACAAGAAGTAGGCGAAATTTGGTTTACAAGGCGTTGACATCAGGGTGATTTTAAATGCCAACTCTCAATCAAAAAGATGAAATTAAAAAGTAACTTTGATAGTATTGATTATGCTAAGTATACTATCAGGGCATACTTCAGAAAAATCAGTCTTTGCGAAGAATGCCTGCCAAATCTAGCCCGTCAAGGAATGATTTATTTGTGAAGTCACAGGAGGAACTATTAGATGGACAAGATGAAACTCCCAAG
Source organism: Nostoc sp. (assembly GCF_036917775.1). Classification (GTDB taxonomy): domain Bacteria; phylum Cyanobacteriota; class Cyanobacteriia; order Cyanobacteriales; family Nostocaceae; genus Nostoc. The sequence continues at coordinate 37,525 of NZ_JBALEQ010000091.1, read as the reverse complement.
CAGAGTTTATCTTGGACTGAAGCACTCTTGGCAACCACAGGGCCATTCCAACAGATTTCTCTCTCACAAGTGCAACAAATTTCTCCTACTGCTTTAGCATATTTGGGGGATGCAATTTATGAGTTGTATGTTAGAATGTTCTATCTGCTGCCATTGCAGCGGTCAGGAATTTACCATAGTCTGGTAGTGGAGCAGGTAAGAGCAGAAACACAAGCGCTACATTTGCGATCGCTAACTCCTCATCTGAGGGACACCGAATTAGAAATTGTCCGACGGGGTAGAAACGCCGCGACAGGCCGCCCTAAGCGACTTAATCCCGAAATTTATCAACAGGCAACTAGTCTAGAAACCCTAATAGGCTATTTATATCTCACCGATTACCAGCGTCTAACCGAACTGTTGCAAATGCTTCATGTAGAAAAAGAGTGAAAACTCAATTTCACAACAATAGGTACAGCAGTAGATTAGGTTCCAGAAATTACGCTAATCGGTATGTTCAACCATAAGCTATATTCATAAATCAAATGCAGAATAAACCCAGAAAAATCATCAACACTAACACTTCTACTGGCGAACCCAATCGTGGTAAACCTATAAAAATTAAGGGTAAGCGTGTTGTTAATAATCCCACTCGAAATCCCCGAAAAATAGATAGTAACCCTATTTCTGTTGCTAATCCCACTCGCAATCCCCGAAAAATAGATAGCAATCCTATCTCTGTTGCTAATCCCACTCGCAATCCCCGGAAAATCGATAGCAACCCTATTTCTGGCGACTCCCGACAACGAAACAGCAACTTCTCTCAGTCGCCTGTATCTACACAACCAATAGAAGAAGATAACGATCTCATCTACGGTCGCCATCCAGTATTGAGTGCATTGCAAAAACAGCGCAATCTTAACCGCATCTGGATTACGACCCGTCTGCGCTACGATCCCAGCTTTCACCATTTTCTGCTGCAAGCTAAAGAAAATGGCACCGTTATTGATGAGGTAGAACCCAAGCGCTTAGACTATCTCACCAATGGCGCTAATCATCAAGGTGTGGCAGCCCAAACTGCTCCCTATGGCTATATCGAATTGGCCGATCTGATTGAACAGTCTAAATCTGTTACCGATCCCGTTATTGTAGTCGCTGACGGAATTACTGATCCCCACAACTTAGGAGCAATTATTCGCACCGCCGAAGCAATAGGCGCTCAAGGATTGGTAATTCCCCAAAGACGGGCATCTGGGATCACTTCCACTGTTATGAAAGTAGCAGCAGGCGCTTTAGAAAACTTTACTGTATCTAGAGTTGTTAACCTCAGCCGCGCCTTAGAAGAATTAAAAGAAGCTGGCTTTTGGATTTATGGTACTGCTGCAAGTGGAAGCGAACCCGTGCATACTGTAAATTTCAAAGGCCCAATCGTTTTGGTAATCGGTTCAGAAGGCGAAGGTCTGGGTATGTTGACTCAACGTTCCTGCGATTTCTTGGTATCGATTCCTCTGCAAGGTAAGACTCCCAGCCTGAATGCTTCTGTAGCAGCAGGGATGGCGCTTTATGAAATTTATCGTCAGCGATCGCTAAATACGCTGCACTTAGATAAGTTACAAAAAATTTCTTTGAAAAAATAACAGTAACAGAGTATAAAGAAATGTAAAAGATAATAAAGCACCATATCGTTTAACACCCTGTAGACGTTTATAAATCGGCTAAAAACATGAAAACCCTTTGGCATAACTTCAAGGAAGTGTTGATTAACACATTCGACTCCATCGGCCTGGCATGGTGGGTAGAGATTGTGACGCAAAATCCCCGGTGTACTTACTACTTTGGGCCATTTCTGACTTCTTCTGATGCAAAATTGTCAAGCATTGGATACATAGAAGATTTGGAAGTCGAAGGAGCTACGGGAATTACTATGCGTGTCAAACGTTGCAAACCTAATACCTTAACAATTGCTGAAGACTTGGGGGAAAGATTTGACCGCAAAGTACAGCCTGCCTTTGGCGGTCAGATTTAAGTTAGGCGAAAATCAAGATAATTCGTAATTCGTAATTCGTAATAGTCTTCTCTACGAGACGCTAACTTAATTTCGAGTTCTAATTGCGAATTATGTGGTTCAGAGGTAACAACTCTGGAACTATTGAATACCAATTACCTGCGGATGTTCTTCCAGCCAATGGTCAATGTCATTCAGCACCTGCTGGGGGACTTCCCACGGGAAAAGATGGGCGGTGTTTGAATAGCACTGCCACCGAGAATTTAGAAGGTGTTGAGCAGTTTCTAGGCTCGAATCAGATGTGATGTGGCGGTCTTGATCGCCAGCAAGTACCAAAGCAGGACATTGTATTTGTGGCAAATCTGGAAGCCGATTGTATCCCGATTGAATGGCACTATAGAGGGCGCGAGTAGCAGCAGGAGAGGTTTGCAGATAAGCTGGTACTGCTTCTTTGGCGATATAGTTGTAAGTTGTGGATGTATGTTGTTGGACTAAGTAGCGGAAAAGCGATCGCTTGCCAAAAGTTTCAATATTCCATTGCCAACTCGGTTTTATATAGTTTAATAGGCCAGCAATGCCAGTATATAAATTATCCTGCCAAGTGATGGTCGGATGACTACCACGGGGTTTTGCGGCTGTGGCTACCAAAATCAGCCCAGTAACGCGCTCTGGGAAACGCAATGCCAGTTCCATTGCCAGGATGCCCCCAAGTGACCATCCTAATATTAGGCATTTTTCAATATTTAAGCGGTCTAGCAGCGCTTCTAAATCAGTTAAATGGTCATTCATAGCAAAATTGCTATTCCAGCGACTTTTGCCATATCCGCGTAAATCAGGGGCAATAGTTTGATAGCGTTTTGATAAATGATTGGTGAAGACAGAAAGACTACGACCACTACCTGGATGACCATGTAAGCCCAAAATAGGGAATCCTTGACCTTGGATGTAAACATTGAGACGTGCAGCAGTGGTAGGATGGCGATCGCTCATGACACGCCGTTCTTCTGTCTAACGAACATAGCGATCGCTTCAGCCTTTTGTGCTGTCCGCTCTATAATCGCCTCAATCTGGTATAGCCTTTCTTGCATAGTAATTCATTATATTATTCTTCTAATTGTGTCATACGGCTAGCTAGTGTTGAGTTACAGTTCAAGCTTTTACATGAAATGCACTGAGGCTAGCACCTACCACTTTGCTACTATAAGATTTACAAATCTTAGCGTTTATACTTACACAATCCAGATAGTGATAATCTTATCACTGGGAACTAACAAGTTTTGCAAGGTAAGGAAATAAACAATCATGAAAAATTTCATCTCAATCAAAAAGGTAGTAGCAGTGGCTGCTATTGTTTTAGCCCTAGTGTTTTCACTGACAAGTGTTCCAGCTTATGCATTTGTTCAATCTGACTTGGACACACTGATAAGTACCGGAGATGCTCCCTACGGCGATCTATCGGGTGCTGACTTATCTCAAAGTGACCTATCAGGAGCTAAATTGTATGGAGCGAACCTGTCAGGAGCCAAGTTATATAGAAGCAACCTCTCAGGAGCTAGCCTATCAGGAGCCGACTTATCAGGAGCTAGCTTATCAGACGCTATTCTATCAGGAGCCTATTTACAGAAAGCTGACCTAACAGGAGCCTTTTTACAGAAAGCAAACTTGGAAGGAGCTGTTCTATATGGAGCTAATCTAAAGGACGCTACTTTGTATGGAGCTAACCTTAAAGGAGCTAAACTCAAGGGTTCTAACTTAGAGGGAGCTAAGTTAAAGGGTGCAAACATTGAGGAAGCTATCAAGTAAATATATCTGCAAATCAGGTTGAAGAACAGTATTTGTAAACAGTTTTAGCTAGGTACAGGTTTGCATAAGTTTGTAGATAATTGACATAGAGATATGTATTACTATAAATTAATGCAAAACTGTACTTCCTTACTCAAGTTTAGAAACTTTTTTCATACAGTATTAGAATTTAAAGTTTCAATTCAATACGATATTTAAGAAATTGGTTCAAAAACCATTTGGGGGATCAAAGCTTCATCTTGTAATTGTCCAATACCTAAAAAGCGAGTCTCTTCATCATAAACTCGCACTATTGTAGGAACATCAAAAGTTAGAGCAATTCGCTGACCTTGACACCACTTTTGAGCAGATGTTGCTGGTAAAGTAACAGACGACAAATGTTCTAAAGCTGCATCTGGACAAACAGGTTGAAATGTTCCAGCTTGTAGTTGTGCTTCTAAATCAGCCAATGTGAGACTATCGGTTAAATTGAAACCACTACTTTCAGTACGGATTAAAGCCGCAAGAGTACCACCAGTTTCTAAGTTTGCACCTAAGTCACGAGCGATCGCTCTAATATATGTACCAGAACCGCAAGCGATCGCCACATCCAATTCCGGGAAATCTCCTTCTCTCCAGTCCAAAATATCTATCCGAAAAACTTCCACTGTTCGTACTGGAACTTCTACCGTTTTCCCTTGGCGTGCTAAATCGTAGAGACGTTTACCATCCACTTGAATTGCACTGTAAATAGGTGGTATTTGCTCAATCTTGCCTTCAAATTGTGCTAATGCAGTTTTTACCTCTGCCAAACTCAATCCAGCACAAGGTTGAGAAGTGATGATTTCACCTTGCAAATCATCGGTTGTGGTACGCACACCCAGCCGAATAGTGGCAATGTACGCTTTGTTTTCTGGCAGATATTGTAATAATCTTGTGGCTTTACCAAGGGCAATTGGTAAAACCCCAGTGGCTGCTGGATCTAAGGTTCCCGCATGTCCGACACGTTTGAGGCGCAACAATTTTCGCACCCGCGCTACACAGTCGTGGGAAGTCCAGTCAAATGGTTTGTTTAAGTTGAGAAAACCTTGAGATAACACAAAATCAATACTTACAGCTTCTAAACTCTATTAAATACTTATTTCATGCTCAAAGCATTAATATTTAGCAATTAAAGCTTAATTAGGTTCTAATTTATACACATTAATCAGGCTAAAGATATTGTCTAAGTACTTTAGCGAATAATACACAAAAAATGCAGATAACGCCGAGCATATTCAGCAAATATCACGATGTCACTTGTAAGTTAAAACACATAAAATTGCAATGAGCCTATCCTACTAATAAGATTTGTGCTTCAAAACTTAAGTTGATTGAGAACTAAAAACGAAAAATCAAGGTTTTCAAGCACATTTTACGAAAATAAGTAGGGATTTTTAGAATAGTGGGATAGGTTCATATAAATAAATATTATAGAAAACTTAATAAAAGTTTTTCTTATATGTTTAGACTGGGCAATTGTTCTTGAATTTGGTTTTTTTGTGTTTCTATGGGCGACTTAAAGAAATGAGGATTTTCTTGAATCTTTGATAGGAGACACTACCTATTTTGCTTTAACTACCAGAATAACTGGTGAATTAACTATTGCTCTAACACAGCACTTTTCTCAAAACAACCATTGATAGGCTTTCATGAACATATATAAAATGAAAAAACCAATTTTTACTAGTACATTGCTTTTTTGTTCTGTATTGATTGTCAGTTGTAGTGAATCTGTCAATAATGCTTCTCAAGATAATAAAGTTAATCAAGCAAATACTTCAACAGCTACAGCTACTCAAGTTAATTCTAAATCTACTTCCACAAACCAGCTAGATAACACTGAAAGTATTAACAAATTTAGTACTTCCATATCAAATGAAAATACATCAATTACAAATAATAAATCTAAGGAAATTGATAACAATAATCCGATATTTGGGACTATCAAAGATATGCAAAATGGAGACTTAAAATGCTATGTTACTGTTGTAGATAAGAATGGTAAGTTATATGAAGGTGTTGGGGCAACATTTGAGGTTTGTGAACCAGATAAATACGTCAATAAAAAAGTAAATATGTTTTATGAACTAGAGGATGTAAACGATTGTCAAAGTTCTGAACCTTGCGGTAAAACAATCAAAGAATGGCTGATTACCAAGATAGAAATTCAAAAGTAAGAATGACACGATCTGTTTTTGAAGTTGTAAGTAATGTAGATAAGCGCTATATACTGCTAAAAATCAAGTGGATGATGGCGAAAGTTGATCGATTGGGAATACCTTTGGTAAGCTGACTGTAACTTTAGTTCCTTGTCCCACTTCACTAAATAAGGTGATATCGCCACCATGTAATTCTACACAACCTTTAGCGATCGCCAATCCTAAACCCGTGCCAGGAATTGTGTCAACATTACTTCCGCGACAGAAGGATTGAAACAAATTTTCTTGATCTTTAATTGGGATACCAATTCCCCGATCTTTGATGTAAAAGATTACTTGTGATTCTTTACCGATCAGGTGGAACTCTACAGTCCCTCCATCTGGAGAGTACTTAATTGCATTAGACATTAAGTTAATAAAAATTTGCTGCAATAGTCCCCGATCGCCCCAAAAGCCTTGGGTATGCCCAGTAATTTGAAAAATTAATTCGTGGCGATCGCCTGTTGTTTCTCGCTCTTGTTCTATGAGATCAGAAAAAAATTGCAGCAAATCTAGTGGGATTGGCTTAAATTTGGGTTTTTCTAGTTCAAATTGGTTAACCAAAAGCATATTATCCACAAGTTTGGACATATACCTTGCTTTCTGTTCAATAATTCCTAGAAACCTTTGTTGTTTAGACTCATCCAGTTGTTGGTTATGTTTTGCCAAAGTTGATGCAGCCGCCAGAATTGAAGTTAGCGGGGTTCGATATTCATGGGAAACCGTTGCAATAATTTGGGATTTAAATACATTGAGTTGCTTTTCTTTGGCAAGGGCTGCTTGAGTTTGGGCTAGCAATTCAGCTTGTTGGATAGCGATCGCTAATTGTACCGAAACTTCATTGAGCATTTGGACATCATCAGTTTGCCACTGCCGTTCCCCAGAATTTTGGTGAGCAATCAACAAACCCCAAAGTTTGGGAGTTGGGTTTCCATTGTTACTCAAATTAATGGGAACTACTAGATTTGCATTAGTATTAAATTGCTCTTTCAGGTTGACACAATTACACAACCCAAGCTCATAAATATAAGGGATTGGGGATTGGGGATTGGGGATTAGGGATCGGGAAAACTCTTCCCTAGTGATCAGTATGTCTCCTATTCTCCTAGTCTCCTTGTCCCCAGTCCCCAGTTCCCAGTCCTCCACCCCGACGCGATCGCACAATGCTACAGTGCGGAATGACTCAACTGATGAGGCAACTATTTTACCGTCAGTATCTGGGGTGAACTGATACACCATCACGCGATCGCACTTCAGAAGTTGCTGTACTTCTGCTACAGCTGTATTTAAAATTTGCTCTAGGTTAAGAGACTGACGAATCCGTAAAGCAGTTGTAGCAATTAAACGCTGCCTTTCCTGAGTTTTGCTGAGTTGGGCTTGCAAACATGATTGCTTGATGGCATTACGGACTGCTAGTTGCAGTACATCCTGTGTCAGATTATGCTTAACCAAATAATCCAGCGCACCCCGTTTCATGACTTGCACAGCCACCTCTTCATCACCGCGCCCTGTCAACATAATCACAGGTACAGAAGTTTTAAATATCTTCTGCTGCATCTGATCAAAGAGTTCTATCCCACTCATATCAGGTAAGCAAAAATCCAGCAGAATCGCATCGCAGCGGATTTTTTGGCACAAAGCAAGTCCTTCTTCTGCACAGTCTGCCTCAAAAATCTGGTAGGACTGGTGCGGATCTTTCAACAGATATCGGCGATAGATTTTCCGATCTGCTGCACAATCATCAATGATGAGTAGCGTCCTTATGTCCAACATATACAAGTATGAGGATTGGGAATGTAGATCCCTTTTTTCCAGATTGGTTTTTATTGCATAATTCTAAAAATAATATAAAATAAGTATAAATAAAATCTAAATTCTTTAGTAATCCTAAAGAAACATCAAATACTCAAAAACAGAAAAATGGGGAAAAAGAATCTAGCAGAGACAAAAAGATACAGTGACGCAAAGAATAAAATGTCTCTGTGCCCTCTGAACCGTCTCCTTTATTATCCTTTTTTCCCTACTGCCTCATCAACAGGCAATAAAAAAATTAATCCAAGACTGGTGGCATATTGGCTTCAAGCCAATAGTCCACAAATGCCTGAATTGTCTTTTTGAGTTCCTGAGCATCCATCGGCTTTACCAAATATCCATTTGCGCCCTTTTGGTAGCACAACTCAATATCCTTGGGATTTGATGATGTGGTAAAAACAACGATGGGGATTTCCTTGAAACTCTTATCTTGCTTGAGCCGATCTAAAATTTCACGGCCATCAATACCTGGCAAATTCAGATCGAGCAAGATCACAGAGGGTCGTAATGCTATTTTAGAGTTGGGTAAGTTTTCGCCTTTGCTATGGGCATCGCTCCCCTGTTGATACAGGAACTCTAAAACCTCATCCCCATTAGTACAACGATGTATGGGGTTCTGGACGGACATGAGCCGCATCAGACGTTGTAGCATCCGAAAATCTTCATTGCTGTCCTCAACAACAAGCAGAGGTTCATGAAGTTGTTTTGTCATTCGTGGTCTTAAAAGAGCTTAACAAAAATAAATATTTGGTTATTATCTTAAACTATTCCAGCGTGAAATAGAAAATAGAGCCAACGCCTACGGTAGATTCAACCCAAATTTTACCGTTATGAAGCTCAACAATCTTCTTAACAATAGCTAATCCTGCACCTGCTCCTCCACCGTACTTTTCCTGAGAGTGCAGCCGCTTGAATAATCTAAAGATAGTTTCTAAGTGATGCTGTGGGATGCCAATACCGTTATCTCGGATATAAAAGATTGGGGATTGGGGATTGGGAATTGGGGATTGGTGAATAATCGCTTCCTCTGCTCCCCTGCTCCCTGCTCCCTGCCCCCTGCTCCCTGCTCCCTGCTCCCTGCCCCCCTGCCCCCCTGCCTCTTCTTGAGAAAGGTAGCCAATCTCAACCCATTGCTCTGCTTTATCGTTGTATTTGAACGCATTACCAAGCAGGTTACTGAATACTTCATTAACTAGAACTCGATCGCACTGAATTGTTGGTAAAGGCCGAGGAATGCGAATATTCACAAGCCCAGAGCCTTGGCGGCTAGCATGAAAGACATTAATTACTTTGTTGAGCAATTCGTTGAGATCGGTTGCTTGCTCTCGGAGATGTGCTTGTCCTAACTGCGATAGTCGCAGCAAAGCATTAATTAGAGTTTCCATGCGTACAGATAAGGATACTACTGTTTGCAAGCATTCAATTCCGTCATCATCTAATACTTGGGCATAGTCTTCTAGCAGCACCGTCGAGAAGTTATAAATGCCCCGCAGAGGTTCTTTGAGATCGTGAGAAGCAGCGTAGGCAAAGGATGCTAGTTCTTGGTTACTGCGTTCTAACTCCAGGTTGATTTTAGCTAATTCATCCGCTTTCGAGAGGACAATACCAACGATCGCATTACTCAGAGCGATCGCACTTTCAAGTTCACACCCTTTCCAAGGTAAAGAAGTTAATCTAACCGTTTCTTGCCATTGTTCAAAGGATTTTCGGGGAGATAGAGTATAGCTACCATCTCCCTCGGCTTTAATCGATTCTTGTGGATTTCCTGCCCAGTTTACTGTTTGGATAACTTCAGGGCGAAACCAAAGAATATAATAACGCCGGACTTTAGAAATTCGCAGCAGCAGCAAACCACTGACAGTATCTTTAAATATGAGCGCTTCTGGATAAACCTTCGGCAGAGAATTGGTAGAAAACAGGTTGTCACTAACTTGAGTATCTGCCCATTCAATTAACGCCCGCACCTGATCAATATTTGGTGTTGCTCCCACAAGGTTAATTTCATTATCCAAACAAACCGCCGCTCCAGAGGCGCTGACAAAATCCAGCAAGCGGATTTCCGGTTTGATTAAGGCATCGATAAAGTTGTCTGCTTGGGAAATGGACTCAAGGAACTCAGACTGTAGCGATTTGAGCTTTACCTTATAGTCCCATTCTGAAGAACTAATTTTGTGCGCTAACTCTGAAGATACGATTTGTCCTAAAAATTCGCACATCTTGCGTACTTCATAAGAAATATGCTTTGTTGTTTGATGATGGCAAGATATTAATCCCCAAAGCTTCTGCTCTTGAATCAGTGAAATCACTAAAAGAGCCTTCACTCCCATATTTTGATGATATTCAGCACAACACCAATCAAAACTCCGTAGCACAGAGTAGCTTAAATCCAAAGGCTGATGTGTTGTCGGATTTTGCGTTGGAATTAGCTGGACAGGTTCGGCCGTCAAATCGGGAAGAAATCGCAGAAAGCAGCGTGTGTATAACTCCCTAGCCTGCGCTGGAATATCCGTAGCGGGATAATGAAGTCCTAAATAAGGTGATAAATCTTCCCGTTTTACTTCTGCAACAACAGAACCCGCTTCTGACTCATCAAATTGATAAACCATTACCCGATCAAAACCGATGATTTTTTGGACTTCTTCTGCGGCTAAGTGCAAAAATTCTATCAGGTTTGATGTGCTTTGCATTTTTGCGATCGCTTCACCTGCCAAAGTATGAAAGCCTAAAAAACTCACCTCAGATTTTGAGTCAGTCGGTTCTAACTCCAGAATCACAGCCTCTTCTGTACGATGAGCGATCGCATCAAAATCTCGTACTTTATATGAGGTATTTATTGATACCTTGAAAGTATTCGGACTGCCAATTTTTTTTCCCAAGCACTGTTTTACAGCTTCTACTTGTTGAGCTTCTAGAAAATAGCTCAATGGTTTACCAAGCAAATCTTTTGGCTCTTTACCTAAAGATGCTTGGGTATTGTTACTAACTTGCAATATCTCTAACTGAGTACTGAGTGCTAGTAGTACACCATGAGGTTGAATAGAGCCAGGTATATGGATGGGTTTGCGATCGTGGTTAGTCAGAGCAGTCGCTTGGGTAGTAGTATTTTTAGGCTGGCTCATAAATCAACTTATGTAAAGCTGAAATTTACAATAGCGCAATTAAATGTCACATTTCTTTAAAGTATATGCCGATAAGGATGAATGCGATCGCGTATCAATTGTATTGGTTACGGTTTTGACAGTAACTAAGGTAAGCGCAAAATTGTAAGAGATGCTTGTTTGTGGATTTTTTGTAAGTCACTTACAGATTATGGTATCTTCAAAGTAGATACGCAAAAAAGCCCAAAGTAGATGCGTCAAGCTCCGAAAGTTTTATATTTGGGTGTGTAATTCTTTAAAAAGTATTTTGAGATAATTATGACTACAGTTGTTGCTAAGTGGGGAAACAGTTTAGCTATTAGAATTCCGAAAGCTTTGGCTGAACAAGTTAATCTAAAAGAGGGGACAGACATAACTTTCAGTGTCTCAGGCAATAGTATTGTAATCACACCGCAGCAGCGAAAAAAATATACACTTGATGAATTATTGGAAGGTATGACTCCAGATAATTTCCATTCTGAAATAGATACTGGATCTGCTGTGGGGAATGAAGTTTGATAGTTAAACCATACTTTCCAGATAGAGGTGATATTGTCAAGTTAGACTGTGGAACTACAACGCAAATTACGGCTGATTCTATCCGACGTGTATTAGCATTAAGAACATCAGGAATGTCATTTGAAGATATTGCTGAAACACTTAATACTGAACTACAACCTCAAGGGCGTGAGCAGATGGGCTATCGTCCTTTTTTAGTTATGTCGCCATTAAAATACAATCGAATGGCTTCTATAGTTATAGTTTGTCCAATTACTAATCAAAAAAAAGGTCTTAACTTTGAGGTTCCGCTTCCTGACGGAATGATCACCAGTGGCGTAGTGCTAGCCGATCAGATCAAATCACTAGACTGGAAAGCTAGTAAGGTTTTGTTTGTAGAAAAAGTTGAAGAGGCTCTAATTGAAGAAGTGCAAGCAAGAATTGAGCCTCTGATTTTATAAAGACGCAAATAAACTTCACAGACGCAATTAATTACGTCTTTATAAAATCAAATAAAAATCATCACATGCAGTAATGCAACACCAATATCCAACATCCAAAACCCGAAGCTGACTATGGTGTTAGGAACTTTTTTTTTGCGAAGTTGGCTCCTTTTATATCCAGCAATTGTGTTAATTCGGTTGTATTTAATGACTTGACAAGACTTAAACCAAGAGACTTACTAGAAATGCTTTGAGTGTAGGCGGCGTTCAGGTAAGGGGTGTATTGTGGCTTTCCTGCAATGTATGTTTGGAAGAAAGGTAAACTTAAAACATTCATGTAACGACGCGCTTGCGAAGCATCACCAATCATATCGGCAGGTAATGCTACTTGTTGATTTGCAGGATTGCCATTACCAATGGTGGAAAAGTGAGTGCCACCTTCAAGCGTGACGAGATACTTGTGTGAATTCGCAAACCAGGAGAAAGGTAAAATTTGCTCAGATAAAGCTGGTGCAACAGTATCATCACTACTGCTGACAATCATTACTGGAGTTTTGATTTGACTTAAGCCAGCTTTGCCGAAAATAGAACTAGTAATGGGATTAACTGCGATCGCAGCTTTTACTCTCTCATCCCGCAGGTTATAATCCTTGCCAGACTTGCTAATGCTCAATTCTAAAGCGCGACACTGGAGCAGTAAAGACATATTCCAGGTTTTTTGCAGTGCTGCTGGTTGACAGTCTTGTTTTAGCTGCTCAAAGTTAATTTTTGCGCCTGCTAAGGCTAAAGCTGTGTAGCCTCCCAAAGATTGACCAAATACTCCGACTTGTTGCAGATTTAAGCGACCTTTAAACCTTGAATCAGATTGATTACCTTTTTCCAATTGATTCAATATATATGTTATGTCCATTGGTCGGTCTTGAAATTCACCTGGTTCTGCTACTTCAATGGCGTGTCCCTTTAATAGAGAACGCAATTGTTTAGTATCGCTACCAGGATGATTAGGAACGACAACGGCAAATCCATAAGAAGATAGGTGCGTAGCTAAATATTGAAAGTTGCTGCTATCTAAACCCAAGCCGTGAGAAATCACAATTACGGGTGCATTATTTTGAACGTTGGGAATGTAAACATCAGTTAATAAAAGCCGATTGCGCTTTGAGTCAAAAAACTTTAGGGTGTATTTTTGCGACTTAAACTTGCCAGGAACCTTTAAATCAGGCAATTGCGAGAGATTTGGTTGTGGAGTGGTAGCAGCTTCTATTTTAGACTCTTGAGAAACTGCTGCGATCGCACTATGGGTTTGGTTAACAAGTTTCTCTAATTCCGTAGCTATTTCTAAAGTCTCTGCAACATCAAGACGAATGCTGCTGCTGGGATATTTACGCAAAACATTCAAAAGTGTCAAGCCTCCCGATTCAGCAGAGGCTGAAATTAGCGCTGAACGCAAATTACCAAATCCTGGTTGACTGGTTTTAATAACTTGTGCCAACCGATGCAGCAAAAATTCTCCTTGCGGTGTGTAGAGAAGTTGCGAAAGTACTACCGGACTAACTTTCACACGATTAACTAAAATCCGTCGCAATTCTGGAAGCTGTTGTAGAGGAAGATATTGCTGATACGCTGCCAAATCTTCGTTAATTACACCTGTTTTGGCATAGTTATCTAAAGTGTTGACTGAAATGGAAAGCTCTAAAGCTGAATAAGATGCGTAAATCCTCTCTGCTGCCAAGACAGAATTACTAATTCCAAACGTTGGCAGCAGTGTTGAAAGAACCAGCAATAGGGAATTTTTTCTGAGGCTGCTGGCCCAATTACCAAACAAACTATTCATCGCTCAACTGTTTCGGTGGTCTGTTTTTATCAGGTGTTGGCTTTGGTAGTTATTCGGACACCCTGCTTGGTTTACTTTAAGTTTTTAGCCTCAATTTTATCAAAACAGAATTTAGGAGTCAGCCGTTATAATTCAGTATGAATTTTGTATGACTTGCGAATGTAGAAAGCTTTATCTGACTCCTGAATTCTGATTTATGAATTCTTTTTCAAGAATTCTTTTCTTGGCTAGAAAGTCAAAAGTTAGATCCTACAGTGTCACACAGATGGGTAAAGTATCCATCTTATAATGAGTGACTACCGTAGTTCGCCTTCACTATCAAATCATAACAAATAAAAAATACTCTGCCTCAGTATTTATGTTGTAGCTTTGAATATTGCACGGATTCTATAGATAAAGAAAACAGTAAAAATCCTGAAAATCCTTACTACTAATCAGCTTTCCCTAATGCGATCGCTACTGAACCTGTAACTACTAAACCTGCACCCAATATTGCTACCCAACTGAAGTTTTCTGATGGTATCCAATCAGGTGCGATAACTGATACAACTGCAACTGATATTAATGTCACAATGGGAGCTAAAGCTATTACGGCACTTACTCGTGATGCTTCCCAATGTTCTAATGATTCGGAAAAAGCACCGTAAGCAATTAAAGTATTTAAAGCACAAAAAACCAACATTCCTAAATGGAAAGGATCAAGTATAAAAAGTGATTTTACTTTGGCTAGAGGAGTGAATAATAAAGTACACCCCCCGTAAATAATCAGCATGATACTGGGAGAAGATAAAGATTGTAATAACTGCTTTTGTGCTAAAGCATAAATCGCCCAAGCCGTTGCTCCTAGCGCAATCAAAATACTACCTAGTATATATGTGCCATGCGCTGTAATTAAATTTGTTAGTTGTTCACGAAAAAATAAAATATAACCGCAAATCATTACGCTGACACCAAGCCATTGATACAAATAGTAACGTTCTTTAAAAATCACTAACCCTCCGAAACCTAATAAAAGGGTAGATAATTGAATCAGAACTTCAGCGTTAGCAGGTGATGTTAGTGCTAAACCCTGGGTAAAAAAGAAGTAATTAAGCCCTAAGAATAATGTAGCGATCGCTAATAATTTCCAAGAAGCAGAACGTAGTTGTTCTAACTTTGGTAACTTGCCACGTATTCCTAAATACATAGCGAGTAGTAAAAATGATACTAAAAATCGAAACCAAGCGACCGTATAGACATCAAGTACTTGCACAATTACTGTCAGAGCAATAGGTAAAATTCCCCACAATAAAACCGTTAATAGCGATAATACTAGCCCTAAGCGCCAGCGACCAGAACTTTGATGTAGTGACATTCAAGTATCCTACTCAAAGTAGGGCTGATGATAAGTTAAAACATATTTAATTTGCATATATAAATTTTACAATCTTTTATTGATAATTTATCTTAATAGCTTCATGGAAACAAATAAAATATAGAACAGCTTATGAACATACTCAATTTATTTTTAGTGCTAAATCATAGCGTTCCTTGTTCATACAAAATTTTTAAATTGCGTAATTACTTTACATGAATATTAAAATTCAGGGTTCCACGTAAACGTATAATTTGTTTCAGTTTTAATTTAGTACAAAGCATTATGGGGTTTATACCCATCTTAAGCTTAGTAATTTGTATTACAAGCTTATCCATTTACTTTAGTACTGACCTCAAAAATTCGATTTTTGCTCAAATCTATGGTGACAAAAATAAAGCGCCAAGAGTGGAGATTGAAATATGGCAAGCTTAACTACCTGAGATCAAGATTTTTAAAGACTATAACAATTGCTGTCATTATAATGGTAGCAATAATAGCTGGAAATACTGTCTCAGCCCAGGTTACGCCATCGTCTCTACCTTCGCTCAAAAGCATATCGGTTCCGCAGCCGGACAATCTTGGAGACTTCGTAAAAGACAAGGTAGCCGCCATAAAGTTAGGAAAAACTCTTTTTTGGGATATGCAGGTTGGGAGCGACGGCGTAACCGCCTGTGCTAGTTGTCACTTCCATGCTGGGGCCGACAATAGATCCAAAAATCAGATTGCTCCTGGACTTTTACGGATTAACCCTGATGGTACGGAGAATCCAGATGCAGTTTTTAATGTTGGTGGTCTACCAAACTATCAACTCAAACCAGGAGATTTTCCCTTCCATAGTAACGATGTCAGTTCTTCTCAGGGCATCTTCAATAGTAAGTTTGTTGATGTCACACCTGGTAATGCACAAGACCAAGTAACAAACGAGCCAGATCCAGTATTTAACGTGGGAGGCGTTAATGTGCGCCGCGTCGAGCCGCGTAATACTCCAACCGTGATTAATTCAGCATTCAACTTCCGCAACTTTTGGGACGGAAGGGCACAAAACATCTTTAATGGGGTGAATCCCTTTGGTTTAAGAGATCCTAATGCTGCGATCGCTAAAGCAGCAAACCCAAATAAACTAGAATTTGTCAAAGTCAGTCTGAAGAATTCATCTTTGGCATCCCAAGCGGTTGGCCCGCCACTCAGTTCCTTTGAGTCGTCTGCTGATGGTCGAACTTTTCAAGAAATTGGTGATAAGTTCGGGCGAATTGACAGACGATCCCTCAGCGTTGGTAAGGGTAAAAAGCTCCCCCGAAAACTTGCGAAAAAGTTATTACCTCTAAGACCCCTAGGTAAGCAAGTAGTACATCCACAAGACAGCGTTTTAGGTGCAGATAGTCGATCGCCCAAACCCGGACTCAAAGATAGAACTTATGGGCAGCTGATTGAAGATGCTTTCAAGCCGGAGTGGTGGAAGTCTAATCAACTGATCCAAGTTGATGCTGAAGGTAGAAGGACTTTTGTCAAAAAGCCCGATCGCTCCTTGGAGACTAATGAGTACACATTAATGGAGTACAACTTCTCGCTATTCTTTGGGCTGGCAGTTCAGTTGTACGAGTCTACGCTCATTGCCAATGATACCCCCTTTGATCGCTTCTTAGAAGGAAAAACGAATGCCCTAACTTCTGAGCAGCAACAAGGGAAACTACTGTTTGAGGGCAAAGCTTTCTGTATTGCTTGTCACGTTGGATCGGAATTGACAGCTGCTTCAGCAAGCAATGTGGCTAAAGAAGGGCGAATCAAACGTGCGCCCTTCCCTCCAAACTCCCCTGAAGACACTGGCTTCTTCAATATCGGTGTCACACCTGTAACAGAAGATCCTAGTTTGGGTAGTAAGGACGCTTTCGGTAATCCGCTTTCAGAAGCACGATTAGCTCAGTTAGGGAAATTTCAGCTTCTCCTTGGCGAAAATCCTCCCACCTTCAATCCACCGTTGAATCCTACTGAATTTGTGTTTGCAGACGGAGTTTTCAAAGCACCTGGACTTCGCAATGTGGAACTCACTGCTCCCTACTTCCACAATGGAGGTCATGCAACCTTAGAGCAAGTGATTGATTTTTACAATCGGGGTGGTGACTTAGGACTTCTTCCCCCACTGGGTCTCTTACCGGAAGAAAAACAGCAATTGGTCGCCTTTTTAAAAGGTCTGACTGATGAGCGAGTTCGGTATGAGAAAGCGCCTTTTGACCATCCGCAACTGTTCGTCCCCAATGGACATCCATCAGGTAGCTCTACAACCGTTGTCAATGACGGTACTGGCAAAGCTACAGATAGTCTATTAGAAATTCCTGCTGTTGGTAAGAATGGTGGTAGTGGTAGTCCAAATTTCTTGAGCTAACTAGCCATTTTCTATTACCTTAATCAAAGAAAAATCATAAACCTTTATTTTTAATAGGTTTAGGTTAGATTGAGGAACGAAATTCAACACCAACGAAAACTACTTTTAACAAGGGGTTTAAGACAAGGAGCTTAAGCCCCTTGTCTGTTTAACTGATTCGGCGGAATTCCCCATCCGTCTGCACGGTGGGGATGGATAACCGGACGACGACGAAAGCACCTCCGACCGACATCAATCGTCAGATTGATTAGGGAGTGGGGTGGTTGAGAAGTCGTCAATCTTAGCAGGATGTGGCAACCTATCAATCCAATCCTCGACCAACTGCGTAATTGTTTTTTCTTTGTTATCTGCATAGGTTTTGAGTTTAGCTAATCTCTTCTCAGATATCCTTAAATTCAATCTTCCAGTTTTCATAAATAGACGTACACTGTACGTCTATTTATGATAATATATAAATGGTTGCTAACCCTCCCGACCGTATTGAACAGACAGGCTAACTTCAAAGTAGGTGTACGAGCCTTGCCGCAGATAAATCGGTAGATCGGGGAAAGAACACTGTTAGCTGGTTGGCTATTGCCGTGAATCCAAGCGGTGTTGTGCGAAACAAAAATCAAACTGCCTGTGGTAGACGGGCGGCTGCCTGTGGACGCTATGTAAGACCATCATCAGGTTTAGTCCCGAATTTCTAGTAATAGAAATACCTAACGTGGCAATGGCGGAAGATACGGGAAACTCCGTTCGCGTAAGCGTCTCCCCTTGGGAGAAGACGAATAAGACCGTCACTGATTCAATGATGTTGGAAGCCCCAACCTCAGCGAAGCAGGTTGGGGTACTTCACGTAAGTCAGAGTGAGTGAGAGAGATGAGGAGATGAGTTAATAACCAATGCCCAATGCCCCATTCCCCATTCCCCATTCCCAATTCCCCATTCTTTAAAAGAAATCAGCCATCCAAGGCGAAGCACCTGCAAATATTTGCGTAGCTGCTAAAATAGCCGTTTCTGTACCATTCAGTTTTCCCGCTATTTGCAAATGGTAGGGGGTAAACAAGCTTGTATATAATGGCGCTAATTCCCGGATATCTAGCTGTAATTCACCTTTTCCACCTTTTGTGACTTCACCACGTCCGTTGGTGACAGAAAGAATAAATTTACCATTATTTCCAGTTAGCAAATTATCTTGAATTTCTAAGTGCAATTCGGCTTGGATTCCCGGTGGATAACCACGCAATTCCAGCGCCTTGACTACATCTATTATCCGCAGCAACCAACGACTCGTAGTCTTAATCTTGGCAGTTTGCTCTGGTAGCAACAATGTCAGGGAATCAATTGCAGAACTCTTCCATCGCACCTGTTGAATTTGAGAGCGATGACTTGCTAGAAAAGACCAGAAAGTTTGTGCAGCAGCAACTGTATTTAGTACCCAATCTTTTACGAAGAGGATTTCACCATTATTTGTTCGCTCTTGAGTAAAGATGATGTAGCCTTGGGGTTGATCTTTAGTACCAATCAAATAGGTATAGACTATTTCCTTATCATTTGGTTGAATTATTCGTTCCCAAATTGCTGGATGTCGGTCTAAATATCCATGCGTTTGTCTTGCCTGCTGCTGATATAGCTTATGAAAGACCTCATGATTGATGCTTGCTACTAATTCTAAAGGTAGGGGTTGCTCGCGCACTTGGATATTCTGGGTAGCAATCTCCCAAATACACCAGCTACCCCCCTGTTCATAACCTACTTTTCGGTACAAGCCTTGAACGGCTGGATAAAGAGCGGAAATTGCTATACCTCTATCGTAAAGTTCTTTGAGGGTTTGCTGCATAAGAGCGATCGCAGCCCCCGAACCCCGATATTCTGGAGCAATGCCCACTACGGCAATTCCTGTCATTGGTACACGTTGACCACCCCACCACTGACCCATGTCGAGAGTTGCCAATCCACCAGCTACTTGCTCTAATCTCCGAATAATACGGAAATTTTCTACGCCAATCATGTTGATGTAAGCTTCCTCACCACCAAGGGCGCTGATGAAACACTGTTCAAGGATATGTTCCAACTGCTGGATATCCTGTGGATGGGCGAGAGTGCTGTATTCGAATTGAGCCATCATCTCTTATACCACTAGTATTACAAAACCATCCGCCAGTCATACAGAATTCATTCTAGATTCTGACTCCTGACTCCTGAATTCTGTTTGATAAATATAGTATGCGATCGCGCCGATTAGACAAGATAGAAATACCATATTGAAATTTAATTTGTATAGCTGGGCACTCTAGATTTAAGAAACATACTGGAGGGTTATTCTTATGTCTACCACCTCAATTAGTGCAACACTGGCACAAACGCAGAGAGATGCTGTGTTCCAAGCGATCGCTACGATTAAAGAAAACTTACCATTTTTAGTTGATTTGAGTGCAGATGACCGCAAAGCTTTACCCAAGATGGGAGATAAAAGTCGGGCGTTTGTAAGCAAAGCATTAGAAGTAGCGACGCAAAACCCAGAGTTCTTACCGCGATCGTTTGACATAGATGAGATGCGAAAAGATGTCCAGTTATTTGAAGCGTTGTATCCACTATTGCTCTCGTTGACACAATTGCAAGATTTGGTAGATGATACATCCTTGGCAGTAGGCAGCGAAGCTTATGCAGCCGCCTTGCAAGTGTATAACTATGCTAAAGTCAGTGGTCAGGGGACAGGTTTAGATACGATGGTTGAAGAAATGGGGCAACGGTTTTCTCGTAAAAATCGGAAAGTCAAGTCTCAACAGGTAGCACCGTAGGAAATAATTCATCAATTGCACTGTTGAAGTGCAAGTTTAAAGCTCAAAGCTTGAACGTTCGAGCAAAAAGGTCGGAGTTCCGAGTTCAAAGGCTCAACGTTCGAGCAAAAAGGTCGAAGTTCCGAGTTCAGAGGCTCAACGTTCGAGTAAAAAGGTCAAAGTTCCGAGTTCAGAGGCTCAACGTTCGAGTAAAAAGGTCAAAGTTCCGAGTTCAGAGGCTCAACGTTCGAGCAAAAAGGTCGAAGTTCCGAGTTCAGAGGCTCAACGTTCGAGTAAAAAGGTCGAAGTTCCAAGTTCAGAGGCTCAACGTTGAGATTTTGAGAGCGATCGCACAAGCATTTAAAATACAGTTAGGTTAAGATCCCCAATGGATCTGATTTTTCAAATCATCTATACTTGATTTTTCCTGTCAATGTATAAGTTTTATAGCAATCTTAAATGAATTGTGAAAATGCACGATGTCCAGATCCCCGACTTCTTCAAGAAGTCGGGGATCTAATTTTAATTGAACTTAAAACTTGGACTTTAGAATCTGAAACTTCACCTTCTGAACTCAAAGCTTAGATTTAAAAATTTGGCTAATATTTAAATTTCAATTATAATTTCCAATACTTATTTATAACTCAACCAAATACTCATGAATTTTGTAATCAATTTATTGCTTTTTTTGTTGCCAATTCTGAGTAGCTTTTGGATTTCCCAAACTTTCAACCCTTTATCTTCTTATCAGCCTCTCCAGGCTATAGACGGAGCGGCTTTATATAAAAAGGAATTAACCAATGGGAATGAAGCTTATTTACAAGTTATCGATCTCCGCAAAATGCACATAGATCAAATTATCGGAGAAGTAGATAATATGGGTATAAATGAGGGTAAATATTATCAGGGAGAAAGTAAATATTACAGTCCTTTTTTCAATAGAAAATTGTTTTCTGAAGTTGCAGAAGAATATAAGAAACTTTACTCAAATAACGTTTTCTCAATAATTAATTGCTCTTTTTTTGAGCAATACGAGTCTAGTACTCAATTATCCTTTCCAATTAAATTAAATGGTGTAGTCATCAGTGGTGGCAATAGCCCTTATGGGCCAATCAAAGAACCAAAAGATAAATACTATAGTAATATTCGCCTCAAAGCTCTAGTCTGGGATAATAAGCAGGCATACATTACCGATTACAACCAGGTTAGCGGCGCACCTCTCAACCAAAATAGAGTCAAAAATGCGATCGTCACTTACCGATACAGCGATCATCCAGCGAAAGTCTTAGCTCAAAACCAAGCAAATAAGTATCAAGTCATCGGTACTCTAAACAAAGATAGTGTTAAAGGTGACGAGTTATTGTTGATTATGACGGTGAACAAAGCAACTCTGGATGAGGCAGCCGATTTATTACGTAAATTAGGAGTTAAAGGCGACATCATTACTGTTGACGGCGGCAGATCAACTTATTTGTTCAATTCCCAAAACGGAAATATTATTGTTCCTCAACTGTCTAATCCGCAAGAAAATCCTGCGTTCCGAAACCTTCCTCATTATTTGGGATTCCGTAAGACAACAAAAAATCAGGTTGCACCAAAAATACTGATTGGTCAGCTAACTGCTAAAGTACTTCCCAAGAAGGATCAGCCCTATTTAATATTGTGGCAAGATAATTTTGATAGCGATGTCTCGATTAAGCTGTACGATGGAGACAAACTTATCCAAAATATTTCTTCCCGTACCGCTAGCGATGGTGTTTATGAGTGGATACCACGTATTTCTGTAAAAGAAGGCTATTTTATTCGTATTTCTAGCTGGAAAGACCGAAATATCTTCGGGGAATTGCAATTTTAGTCAAGATAAATGCTGTTTCTAGCGGTGCGGAATGGGAAATTGGAATGGATAACGAGCTAAACGCAAACCTCTTAACAAGTTTGGCGGTATGGCAGCGATTGGAATTGTTATCGTCTCTCACAGTAAACAACTAGCTCTAGGTGTGCGGGAACTCGCCGCGCAAATGGTTCAGGGCCAAGTTTCCATCGCTGTTGCAGCAGGTATTGAAGATCCTGAAAATCCATTGGGTACAGATCCGATTCAGGTTTATGAAGCGATCGCTTCTGTTTTCTCTGATGATGGTGTTTTGGTATTAATGGACTTGGGTAGTGCTTTGCTAAGTGCAGAAATGGCCATCGAGTTTTTGCCAGAAGCACAACAACAAAAAGTGTATTTGTGTGAAGCACCTCTAGTAGAAGGTGCGATCGCTGCTGTGGTTGCGGCGGCGGCTGGTAGAAACATTCACCAAGTCATGGCGGAAGCACGCGGCGCACTCCTAGCAAAAGCAACTCAATTGGGTGTAAGTCCGTTGTCAGTTGTTAGTGACAACATCGAAGTAAGAAATTCAGAATTTCCCGTCAAAGAAATCCGGCTAATTGTTAGCAATCGCTTAGGATTACACGCCCGTCCCGCAGCGCAGTTTGTGGGAACCGTCGCCCGATTTAAATCTCAAATTCTGGTGCAGAATTTAACTAGAAATACTGAGCTAGTTCGGGGTGACAGTATTAACCAAGTCACCACTTTAGGAGTGCGTCAAGGACACGAACTAGTGATTACTGCCACCGGTTCAGATGCAGATGAAGCGCTAGCGGCATTACAGGCGTTATTCGCAAATAATTTTGGTGAAGATAATGTTGCCTTGAATTCTCCACCAGTATTTCACCACGAAGTTACCCCAGCGACTCACGGCGAACTTTCAGGAATTGCTGCTTCTGCGGGAGTAGCGATCGCACCTGTGGTTAATTATCAACCCACTCACATTTCGATTACAGAATATCATGTAGACGATCCTGAATCAGAGTGGCAAAGAGTACAAGCAGCAATTCAAACTGCTCGACAAGAAATCCAAGCAGTTTTTTCCCAAGCATCTCTGCAAATTGGTGACGCTGAAGCCGCCATCTTCGATGCCCAATTACTATTTTTAGAAGATCCAGTATTGTTGGAAGCGGCTCATCAGCGCATTTTAGACCACCATATAAATGCTGAAGCAGCTTGGCAAGCCGTAGTCGATCAGGTGGTAACTTCCTACCGAACACTTGAGGATGCTTATCTGCAAGAGCGAGTTGAGGATGTTGTTGACGTAGGGCAAAGGGTACTACGATTACTAGCTGGGAATGCCCCTGCTAACTTGCATCTTGCGGAACCGGCAATTTTAGTAGCGACTGATTTAACGCCCTCAGATACCGCTAGACTAGATCCGAGAATGGTATTAGGTATTTGTACAACTTCTGGTAGCGCCACCTCTCACAGCGCCATCATCGCCCGGACATTGGGTATTCCCGCAGTTTTGGGAGTGGATTCCCAGGTGTTGCACTTGGCAGATGGTACACTCATGGCGCTTGATGGTGAAAGTGGCAAAGCTTGGGTAGAACCAGAATCACATATCCTAGATTTACTGGAGGCAAAGCGAGAGGCTTGGCAAATTGCCCAACAAGAAGCACAAGCAACGGCACACCAGCCAGCAATTACTCTTGATGGTCGGCAAGTTAGCGTTTTCGCCAATATTGGTAGTATAAATGATGTGCAAGTTGCTGTGGCTAGCGGTGCAGAAGGGGTGGGATTACTCCGCACAGAGTTTCTTTATTTAGATAGAATCAGCGCTCCCACAGAAGAAGAACAACTTGAAGTGTATCAGGCGATCGCCCAAGTTTTAGATAATCGTCCGCTAATTATTCGTACTTTAGATGTCGGTGGTGATAAGCCACTTCCTTATCTGAGAGTCGGGTTTCCAGAAGCGAACCCTTTCTTAGGCTGGCGGGGAATTCGTTTCTGTTTGGATCATCCAGAACTCTTCAAAACTCAGTTACGGGCAATTTTGAGAGCCAGTGTAGGACATCAAATTAAGATCATGTTCCCGATGATTGCCACTGTGACAGAGGTACGTGCAGCTAAGGTAATTTTAAGTGAAGTCCAGGCTGAATTAAATCAAGCTGGTATCCCCTTTGATGCAGCGATGGAAGTGGGGATTATGGTGGAGGTTCCGTCAGCAGTTGCGATCGCAGATCAGTTAGCAGCTGAAGTAGACTTCTTTAGTATAGGGACTAACGATCTGAGTCAGTACGTCATGGCTAGCGATCGCACTAATCCCCGCGTGGCAAATTTGGTTGATGCACTACATCCAGCCGTGCTGCGAATGGTGCAGCGAACTATCAAAGCTGCCCATGCTGCCGGAATTTCGGTAGGATTATGTGGAGAATTGGCAGCAGATATTATAGCAACACCAATTTTATTAGGTTTAGGGCTGGATGAGTTGAGCGTCAATCCTCAAAGTATACCTGGAGTGAAACAGGCGATCGCTCGATTGAGTATAGTTGAGAGTGAAGCGATCGTGGCATCAGCATTACAACAAGATTCCGCAGTTCATGTCAGAGAACTAATCTCAACTTCAATTATTCCCCCTGCATAATATTAATTCGTAATTGATATCCATAATTGAATTAGTTGTATATTTAGACCCCAACTAATTCAAGATCACCAATAATTACGAATTACGAATTACGAATTACGAATTAGTTAAAATCTGATTCCCAGTTGCCCGTTAAAGCCACGAATAGAATTGTAACCAGCACCAACAAAAACGTTATCAGTAGCACCTACCTGAACACCACCGGAAACTGCAACACCTTTATCTTCTGAATAAAGTCCAACTCCTACATAAGGTGAGATGACAGGCAAACTGATAAATTTCAAAACATCTACTCCCGTAGCACCATCAGGCCCAGTTCCTACCTCAACCCCAAAATTTAAAGCTCTAGCGCCTACAGCATAAGTTATATCACCATCTTTTCCACCGACTGAAACCCAAGGTTGCGGTATGAGTTGAGCCGATGCTTGACTTGGAGAAAATAAAGCTAATAAACCGATAGATGTAATTAATGTTTTCGCAATAATCGCTATTTTCACGTTTTTTCCTGCACCATCTTAATTGTTTTGTCAAAACAACCCCTACTATTAACTAGAGTTTGTCTATGATGACTAATCGTGACGGATTGAACCTCTTACGAGTGCCCGATAAATTCAAGGATTATTTTGGTAATGTAGCGTTTGAGCCGTAATTTTTAATTATCAAGCATATTTGCTGATTACTTTCTCAAAATACTTAAATGCTTTCACAAAAGTTCATTTTGCTTACTCAAAAGTAGATACATCTCGCAGCAAACTAGGAATTTCCCCTTGAGAAAAAGGAAACTCCAGCAAAGTTTCTCTAAGACCCAAATACCCAGATTCAGCAAAAGATAACAGCATTCTTGAAAGTGCTAGCCAAACCTCCGGTTCGTATTCCCAATCACGATAACGCGAAGCATGAGCGGCAATTGAACGTAAGGCCCAGAAATAAGAATTCCTTACCACCGAACCACCTTTCTTAAACTCTGGTAAATCTTCGTGGTGGATAAAAAGTATTTGATTGTCAATTCTAGCTCTCATCGCAATTTTAGATTTTAAATTAAAAATAAATCTTAAATAGGGTGCATTACGGCTTTAGCCTAACGCACGATGTTGTATAGCGACCAAAAAACTTCTCTATTCTCTGTGTTCTCTGCGCCTCTGTGGTTCAATAAATAGCAGAGTCACAGAGAACGCAGAGATTTTAACACCTAAAAATTGGCGCTTAAACCCACACGAAAAGTAAATCCAGGGCTATAAATGCGATTAACTCGCTCATATTGCTCACCGAGGAGATTTTCTAAGTAAACCGTCAATCCTACATTAGTAGTTACAGGTACACGACCGCTCAAATCTAAATTTACGAAAGAAGGCGAAAAATCTGTAATCGTGTCACCAGGGTTTGTAAAGAAGGCTCTGCGAGTGCCACTGTTGTAGGTAACATACAAATTAGCCTGCCAACCTGAATTTTGATAACCTACACCAGTTTGCAGTACAGAGTAGGGAATCAAACCTAACTGTAAACCTCTCTCTGAGCCTGTTTTTACTTGAGCATCTGTATAAGTGTAGTTGAGGAAAGTTGACCAGCCAGCCGCAATTCTGAATTGCAATGCAACCTCTAAACCATTGGTATCTACTAGTCCAATGTTTTCCCATCTGCCGGCGATGACTCCCAAGCGATCGCCTATACTACTACCAAAGTAAGTAAACTGCCCAATCAGATTATCTGAAAAATTGACATCTACTCCCGCACTCCAAGTAGAGCCAGTTTCTGGTCTTAAATCAGGGTTTGGTTCCCAACCATGAACTGTATCATAAACATACAACTGATCTAACCCAGGATTGCGTTGTGCCCCTGCCCAACTTCCACGCACTGCTACTATTGGTGTGACTGCATAACGTAACCCAACACTAGGGTTAAGATAATTTCCAAACTGGCTGTCAAAACTTTGCCTTAACCCTAAATCTATCAGAAAATCATCGCTAATATTCCAAGTATTCACAGCAAATAAAGCTGTATTAAACAAACTCCTATCTTCAGTTTCATTCGTAGCAATCCTACTAGGATTGGTACTCAAAACATCACCGTTTAAATCGGTGTTTTTCAAATCTAATCCCCAGCGCAATTTATTATTGGAAGTAACTTTCCACTCATGATCTACTCTGGCTGTAAGTTGTTGTGTATCTAAAGTTCCTGTACGGTAAAATGCTCCTGTAGGGCCATAAGTGCTGAAATAATCTTGGTTATAACCAATTGAGGTTGTAAGATTAGAACTTTCCCCATTACCTAGTCGAGTTTTCCAAGATAAGCCAATGTTTAAACCATCGTGGTCTAATCTATCTCTTTGCAGAGGGAAACCAAAATAAATTAAGCCGCGACGACTGCTGAGTGCAGTAACATCTAAATTCAAGGAATTTTTTTTATCTAAATCTAGTCCAATGCTACCGAAGTAGGTACTTGTAGCTGTATCTGCATTTGATAAAAATCCCTGTTCATCACGATTTGCTGCACCTACAGGCACGCGATAACGGTTATCTGTAAAGAATCTTTCAAAGCTAAAGTTATATTTGACATTATTGGATGAACCACCATAAGTTACTTGTTGATTATTTAAACTCAATGAGCCAAATTCTGCACTAGCGCTCAATTCAGGTTTACCATAACCTTCCTTGGTGATGATATTTACAACTCCTCCAAAGGCTGAGGAACCATACAAAGCGGAGGCTGTGCCGCTATATAATTCCACTCGTTCAATCGCCTCTACAGGAATGCTATTTAAGTCAGTTCCACCATGATAAGTGTTGACATTATTGTTAATTGGTCTGCCATTAATTAGAAATACAGACTGATTAATTGAGGCTCCACGATAGTATGTACCTGTGTGAATATCTGCACCATGCCCTACGTCATTGATTGCAAAACCAGGCATTCTTTTTAAGATATCCGCTAAACTTGTGGCACCCTGCTTTTGAATTTCTTCTTTATCAATTACGTAAGTTGGTGTAGATTGGGGTAGGTTGTCTGGTTCTGCGATCGCTTCTATGGAAATGTCTGCATCATCTGTATAATCTGGCTGAGTTTCTGGATTAACTTCACTCGGTACAGATTGTTGAGTTAATAATTCGGCATTAGTGGCGGGTAGCTCAACTTCACTCAAACTCTGAATATCGGAAATGACTTCGGTTGATTTATCAATATTTCTCTGCTCAATTTCACTCTCAGCAGCAAAGCTAGGAAATGCTATCAGTAAACCCGGTAAAGCAACTGTTAGCAACAAAAAATCTTTTTTCACGTTCTCTTTCACACCAAGTAAAACCATTCACCACGTAGTATTCTTGCTGTAAAAGTAAAATTGTGTCAAAAGACACGCTGTCATATTTCCACAGATTTAGATTCCCAACTTTTCTAAAAAATTGGGAATGTTGTTGTTCAAAAATAAGTCGGTATTGCTATATAATTTGCTATTACGTAATAATGATGAATTACGTTAGCATTAAGAAAACTTGATGCTTCATAAACAGAATAAAAAGCAATAATTTATGATTCAAGCCAGAAATTTTGAAAATGGATACAAAACTTTATATATTAAGTTAAAGTAACTCTAAAAAACCTAAAAAATTCAACATAACATTATCTACTCAAGCCAATGAACATCCCAACTTACAAGGACTTACCAAATTTCTTTCATTCTTCGGGACTTAACTATTTTAATGGGTTTATAAGTATCCAAATTTACTAACACAGTCTCTTGAAATTTGTAACCTATTACAGTATCTCAACTTCAGACATCGAATATACTAAATTGTGATTATTAAAATTGAGCTAATTTTCATTCTCACTATAAAAGTAACGCAAGAACCTTAACTTCTAACTACCAACTCTTCACACCTAATTGTACCCTCATGGTCTTCCATTAGAGGGATGAGTAAAAATTGAAATATTGATAGTCTATTGAGCAGCATACATTTAGAGATAACAACTACGTCTATGGCATCTCCTACACCACTATATGGCACAGAACTAGTAGATTGTGCTAGAGCAAATGCCAAGCAAGGAATTGAAACTGCTGCTTATCAATGTGGCTATGGTCAAGACCTCAACAAATTTGCCCGAGAACTCAGACAAGCTTGTGAAGAAATGAATTTACAAGTAAAAGAACTGACTGGATTAATTACTGAACAAGACATGATACTGCAATTGGGTACTGGCGAAATTGTTGCTCCAGTTACAGAATCAGAATTGTAAAAAATAGTCATTTGTGGTTTTGAAAATGATGCAATTTAAATGACGATTAGCTTAGAGATTAAAAATTAATACAGAAATAGCTACCAGGCACATACCGCGATCGCTACTTCTAATCGCCCTTGCAGAAAGTAAAGCCATACAGTAGCGATCGTTTCGCGGCCAACTATCTGCAATCTGCCAAGCGATCGCATTTCATCGGTGTTCATCCCTCAAATCACCACTGTAGAAGACTGGACACACACGATTACCACCAGCATAATCAGCAAAGGGATAAACGCGGTCAGTGTTACCAATTTTGTTAAGATTTTCTCTTGTGACTTAATAATTTTTCCTGTAATGGTGTATGAGATATAAGTAAAACTCAACAACCAAATACAACCCGGTTTTGAGCAATTTCTAATAAATTCATCTGAAAATAGTTGTCGTCCCCGACTGCACACTACTACCCAAGGTATAGATATCTTCGGTGGTTTCTTGTTGTCCTCAAATCAGCTTGAATATTTCCACTTACACCCTAGTTTAAGAGCAATACAAGTCAGATAAGCCCAAAACACTTGTAGAGACGGCGATTTATTGCGTCTCAAAAACCCAAAATTTTTGCCAGTAGCCCTTAACCCAAGCGTATTGAGTTTAAGAGGATGTTTGGAAAGTCGTTAATTATACTATAAACCACGCTTACATACCTCTTTGCGAAAGATCGAGAGGCTTTGAATTCCCCCCTACCCTGTCGAGAAGGCAGGGTGGTTTTGATATAAGTGGAGAAAAACAACAACTAGGTTGCAAAGCCTCTCTCCTGTTCTGCTCACAAAGATATGAATTAATAGTCAAGATGAAGCATAGATAAATATTACTTTTTCGAATCTTTAAATATTAAAAACTTTCTTTATATAATTTTCACGTTATTAAGAAATATGAGGCTAGAAGACATGGCATAATTCACTATATTGGCGATTTTTATATAAAAATCATTAAAACTTTTATATTCCTTTAAAAAGGTATATAGCAATATGAATATTTAAATAAAGTTCTATAAAAAAGATAGACATAACACCGTGATATAGTGTCCAATGTGTAGTTGATTAATCTAATGGCAGTACTTTAAGTATGGTTACGTAAAATATAATGTTCGACTACTTAAGCATTTATCTGAAATCTTGAGTTTTGCTTTGTTTCAAATTTATATAACTGCATATAAGTTAGATTAAAAGCTCTCAAGAGAGGTTACTTATAATTTTTAATTAAATTCCCCAAAGTGAATTAATAAAAAAATCATAAGCTTGCGACAAAAAATAACAATTTATAAGGACTATTTTACCCTTCTGATAATTAATATCAAGCATTTATTGTAGTATCCATTCTTCTATATAATCTACTTTCAAAGAATATATAGAAAGGTATATCAGGTCATAGTCGTTCATTTTGAGGTTGATACAAATAGGCAGCCCATTAGAAATGGATATCCGCGAATGATCATGTAAAAAAATGGTTTTTATCAGCAATTAAGATAAAATATTACATGCAATAAATATATTAACAAGACAATTTATTGTTATCTTATTAATATGTTTTTACCTAATTATAGTTACGCATTTTTTGTTGGAAATACCCATTATAAAACTAGTTCCACAACATTAAATATGGAATTAGTTCTAGCACTATTGTGAGGCTTATATTTCAATGAGTGAATTACAGAATCAAGTTGTTGCTATACCTCAACAAACCTCAGACCTAAATAAGGCGCTGCTGCCAAGTATTACTTCTCAAGCTAGTTCCAGTCTGCTTTCTCAGGGAGATGGACTCAAAGCAGAGTACTACGACAACATCGATTTCACCAACCTGAAGCAAACCCGCATAGATTCGACGGTGAACTTTGACTGGGGTCTTAGTTCTCCAGATTCTTCCATTGCTCCAGATACCTTCTCAGCACGTTGGACAGGTCAGGTAGAAGCCAAGTACAGCGAGACTTACAACTTCTATACTACTAGTGATGATGGTGTGCGACTCTGGGTGGATGGTAAGCAAATCATTAATAAGTTTGTCAATCAATCACCTACAGAAAACACTGGCTCAATAGCTCTGGTTGCAGGTCAGAAGTACGATATTAAGCTTGAATACTTCGAAAATACCGTCACTGCCGTTTCCAAACTGGCTTGGTCGAGTGCTTCTCAGACCAAAGAAATTATTCCCCAGTCACAACTTTATAGTCAGAGCAACGTACCTGTTATTGGTAATGGCAACGGACTCAAAGCAGAGTACTACGACAACATCGACTTTACCAACCTGAAGCAAACCCGTACAGATGCGACCGTGAACTTTGACTGGGGTCTTAGTTCTCCAGATCCGACCATTGCTCCAGATACCTTCTCAGCGCGTTGGACAGGTCAGGTACAAGCCGAGTACAGCGAGACTTACAACTTCTATACCACTAGCGATGATGGTGTGCGACTCTGGGTAAATGGTGAGCAAGTCATTAATAAGTTTGTCAATCAATCACCTACAGAAAACACTGGCTCGATCGCACTAGTTGCAGGTCAGAAGTATGATATTAAGCTTGAATACTTCGAAAACACTGTCACTGCAATTTCCAAGCTGTCTTGGTCAAGTGCTTCCCAGACCAAAGAAATCATCCCTCAGTCCCAACTTTATAGCCAGAGCAACGTACCTCCTAGTGGTAATGGCAACGGACTCACAGCAGAGTACTACGACAACATCGACTTAACTAACCTCAAGAAGACTCGCATAGATGCGACGGTGAACTTTGACTGGGGTCTTGGTTCTCCAGATCCGACCATTGCTCCAGATACCTTCTCAGCACGTTGGACAGGTCAGGTACAAGCCAAGTACAGCGAGACTTACAACTTCTATACCAGTAATGATGATGGTGTGCGGCTGTGGGTCAATGGTCAAGAAATCATTGATAAGTTTGTCGATCAATCACCTACAGAAAACACTGGCTCGATCGCACTAATTGCAGGTCAAAAGTACGATATTAAACTTGAATACTACGAAAATACAGTCACTGCTGTTTCCAA
The DNA here is from genome assembly GCF_036917775.1 of Nostoc sp. Taxonomy (GTDB): domain Bacteria; phylum Cyanobacteriota; class Cyanobacteriia; order Cyanobacteriales; family Nostocaceae; genus Nostoc. The sequence goes on along the minus strand of NZ_JBALEQ010000091.1, from coordinate 5,580 downwards.
ACTGGCTTGGTCAAGTGCTTCTCAAACCAAAGAGATCATTCCTCAGTCACAACTTTATAGTCAAAGTGCTAATGGCAACGGCAACGGACTTAAAGCAGAGTACTACGACAACATCGACTTTACCAACCTGAAGCAAACCCGTACAGATGCGACAGTGAACTTTGACTGGGGTCTTAATTCTCCAGAACCGTTCATTGCTCCAGATACCTTCTCAGCACGTTGGACAGGTCAGGTACAAGCCAAGTACAGCGAGAATTACAACTTCTATACCACTAGCGATGATGGTGTGCGGCTGTGGGTCAATGGTCAACAAATCATTAATAAGTTTGTCAATCAATCACCTACAGAAAACACTGGCTCGATCGCACTAGTTGCAGGTCAGAAGTACGATATTAAGCTTGAATACTTCGAAAATACTGTCACTGCCGTTTCCAAACTGGCTTGGTCGAGTGCTTCTCAGACCAAAGAAATCATTCCTCAGTCACAACTGTATTCACCAGTTCTTCAGACCACAATCACATTAGGATCATCTTCTACAACTCTGAACGAAGGCGCTGGTAATGCTACCATAACTTTGCTCAGGAGTGGTGATTTAAGTAGCACATCTTCAATCAAGTATGCAACCATAGCTGGTAATGGCACAGCAGGAGTTGACTACGGAAGTGATGGCACCGAAAGCGCTGGAACAATTATTTTTGCGCCGGGAGAAAGCAGCAGACAGGTATCAATTCCGATCAATGACGATTCATTAATAGAAGTAGATGAAACCTTTAGTTTTCTTATCGATCAGCCAGGGGGAGCAACACTAGGACTCCAAAGAACTCTCGGAATTACGATTCAAGATAACGATGGCTCTGGTGGTGTCGATTTCAGCGCGCCAGTAATTAATGAGGGTGCTGGTACAGCTACGGTGATAGCTACACGGGGTAACACTGTAGGGGCTGCTAGTCTAGACTACATAACCGTAGATGGAACTGCTAAAGCTGGCTCAGACTACCAAAGTAAATCTGGAACCTTGAGTTTTATAGCAGGACAAAGCCAGCAAAACATTATTATCCCCATTATTAATGACAACGTTGAGGAATCAAATGAAGCATTTACTCTCAAATTTAGTAATGCAGTTGGAGTCAAACTAACTAATGAACAGACAACTATCACGATTCTTGATAATGACACTACTAAGTTTACCTTAGAGACGGTAGCTTCTGGTTTGAATCAACCCACAGCTTTTGACTGGACAGCTGACCAGAAGCGGACGTTCATTGCCCAGAAAAATGGGGTAGTGCGAGTCTTAGACAACGGCAAATTATTAGCAACACCATTTATCGATATTTCTGCACAGGTAAATGACACGCGCGATCGCGGTCTTTTAGGCATTGCTGTACATCCAGATTTTGGCAAAAGTCCAACTGGCAACAACTATGTTTACCTGTTGTACACTTACGATCCACCAGAAACTAATCCAAACAACTCTAAGAACAATGCCAATAGCACATTGGACAATCCCGATCAGAATGGGAATCGGACTGCACGGCTAACTCGTGTGACAGCTGACCCCAACACGAATTACACTACTGCTATTGCTGGCAGCGAATTTGTGCTACTGGGTACTAATGGCACTTGGGAGAATATTAGCCGTCCAGATGGAAATAGCACAAATGTCTCACTTGGCTACGCACCATCAGGAATTATTAACAAAGATACTGGTAAGCAGTTTACTAGCTTGCAGGATTATCTCAATAATCTCGATAAAGTCCAAAATGTCCAGAATTTTATAGCCAACGATAGTGAATCTCACTCAGTTGGTGCTGTGCGCTTTGGTACCGATGGTTCTCTGTTTGTAAGCTTAGGAGACGGGACTTCCTACAACGGGATAGATCCACGAGCAATTCGCGTTCAGGATATTGATAATCTGTCCGGCAAGATACTGCATATTGATGCGATTACTGGTCAAGGTTTATCAAATAATCCTTTCTATAACGGCGATCCCAATAGCAATCGTTCCAAGGTCTATGACTTAGGTCTGCGTAACCCCTTCCGTTTCACAATTGATAAGAAGACTAATACGCCTGTTATTGGTGATGTTGGCTTTGATACTTACGAAGAGGTCAATATCGGAAAACCAGGAGCTAACTTTGGTTGGCCGTTCTATGAAGGTGGTCTTGATGCAAATGGCAACATCGTCAGCTTGCAACAACCAAAATATGCAACCCTACAAGCAGCAAAAGACTTTTATAGTAGTGGCAAAACTGTTACAGCACCAGTCTATACTTACAAGCATTTTAGTTCCAATTCGATTACTATGGGTGACTTTTACACAGGCAATACTTTCCCCTCAATCTATCAAGGTGCGTTATTCGTTGGTGATTTCAGTCAAGGAACTATCGATGCTTTGACATTTGATAGCCAGGGTAAACTTGTCTCTGTTAAGCGGTTTGCTTCCAAAGCAGACACGCCAAATCTAGGAGTGCCTACACAAATCACTACTGGACTAGATGGTAATCTGTACTACGCAAACTTGACCGGGGGTGAAATTGATCGCTTCCGACCTGCTTAGAGATAATTTGAAGAAGGTAGGAAGAAGGAAGTAAACTTTTTATGTCTGATTTTTAATCCTGTACTTCATACCTCATTTACTTGAAAAATCCTGTATCAATTATCAGTGAACAGTCGAATAACTGTTCACTGATTTTTGTCAAGATAACTTTGTTAGAAATCCCAACAATTTTTTGGTATTTGATGTCAAGAGTGTGCGGCGATAAGCATCAGCGGCTTTTTTAATAGCTTCAGCTTGAGTGGGATAAGGATGAATTACACTGCTTAACTTACTCAAACCGAGCTTATTCACCATTGCTGTAGTTAATTCTGAAATCATCTCACCTGCGTGACTGGCGACAATAGTTGCACCGATAATTTCATCAGACCCCTTTTTATGGTGAATTTTCAGAAATCCTGATTCTTCACCATCTGCGATCGCTCGGTCTACACTACTAAAAGGTATCTTAATTGTTGTCACCTCAATACCCAATTTCTGCGCCTCGTGTTCGTACATCCCCACGTGGGCAATTTCTGGGTCAGTATAAGTTACCCACGGCATCACCAAACTACTGAGTTTCGAGCGTCCGATGCCAAAGGGAGAGAATAGCGTATTTTTAATCACAATCCGCGCCGCAGCATCAGCAGCATGGGTAAACTTCCAGTTCATGCAGATATCGCCAGCTGCATAAATTTTGGGATTGGTCGTCTGGAGGTAATCATTTACCTTCACGCCTTGGTGCTTGTCGTATTCTACACCCACAGCTTCTAAATTTAGATTTTCGACATTTGGCGATCGCCCCGCACCGACTAAAATTTCATCTACTGTCACCGAATCTCGATGACCATTAGAGGAAAAATAAAGCCGTTTCCCCTCAGTCACAGTTACTACTTCTTCTAATTTGGAATTCAACACCACGCGAATTCCTTCCCTAATCAAAACCTTTTGCAGAATTTCAGCAGCTTCAGCGTCTTCTTTATTCAGAAGATGAGAACCGCTATGGAAAAGTACCACCTCAGAACCCAAACGCCGGAAAGCTTGCGCCAATTCGCAACCAATGGGGCCGCCACCAATCACCGCTAAACGTTCCGGTCGTTGAATCAGCGAAAAAACCGTCTCATTCGTTAGATAACCTGCCTTTTCAATTCCCGGAATCGACAGTTTTGCGGCTCTTGCACCAGTAGCAATTACAGCTTTTTTAAACCGCAGGGTTTTACCGCCAACTTCCACGGTATTCTTACTTGCAAATCGACCGCTACCCAAAAAGACATCGACACCCAACTTTTGAAACCGTTCCGCCGAGTCGTTAGGGCTGATATCAGCCCTAACCCGCCGCATCCTTGCCATGACTTTGGGAAAATCAACATCTATATTATGTTGGGGAATATTAACTCCCAAGTTTTTAGCATCCCAGATTTCGCCAATTACACGGGCAGACCGAATAATAGTTTTAGATGGTACGCAACCAACATTTAAGCAATCTCCACCCATGAGATGCTTTTCAATTAACGCCACTTTTAAACCCAAATCTAGACCCGCAGCCCCCGCCGCCACAACTAATCCCGCCGTACCAGCCCCAATTACTACCAAATCGTAAACATCTGCGGGTTCAGGATTAACCCAATTTGGCGGATGGACGTAAGACACCAACTTTTGATTATACTCATCCGTTGGGCGAACCGTGACTCTCTCTAAATCTGAATTGGTCATTGGCGAAACCTCTTTTAAGAATTGAAAATACTAAAGTCAACTACCTTTGGGAGGAAATAAATTTAGGTGGTTCAGTCTCTTGTTTTTTATGTTTGTTTAATAATAAATACAGCCTTTGAATTGTTTTGTCCGTTTGGGAATTGACAGATACGATTAAAGTTTTCCTGTATAAACGTTTCAATATCGATAATTTACAGCAATTTGCTGTTGAATAGGCCACAGTAGAGTACTCAATACGGTTCGGATAAGTTTTTTTGATGACACGCCGTAGATCACAAAGACGCGATAAATCGTCGTCTTTACAATAATCAATCCTTTGTAGAGACGGCGATTTATCGCGTCTCTTGCCTTAACCGAACCGTATTGATAGAGTACTTACAATTCCTCTTCTAAAGCTTTACGTGCAATCTGAGTTATATAAACTGTAACGGCTACTGTCGCAATCAAACCAAAAATTCGAATCGCCCATTGTAAAGTTGGGTTAGTAGGTTGAGCCTCAGTGCCAATCATCGCTAAATTACCTGCAAGGGAACCTATATAAACGTACATAATGCTTCCAGGAATCATGCCTACAGAGCCGATGAAATAATCTTTAAGTGAAACTCCCGTGATACCAAAGGCATAATTTAATAAATTGAAAGGAAATATTGGCGAGAGTCGCGTTAGCAGGACGATTTTTAATCCTTCTCTACCAACGGCTTGGTCAATGGCGGCAAATTTTTTGTTATCTGCGATTTTACCAGCAACCCAACCCCTTGCTAAATAACGTCCAACGAGAAAAGCTGCTGTAGCGCCAAGGGTTGCACCGATAAACACGTAGAGAGAACCCCAAACTGCGCCAAAAATTACACCGGCTCCCAAGGTGAGAATAGAACCAGGGAAAAAAGCAACAGTGGCGATAATGTAAAGGGCAATAAAAGCGATCGCTCCCAACGCACCCAGGCTATTAATCCACTGTAAGGCTGCGCGTAAAATAGCTTGGGGATTGAAAGAATTTGGATTTACAGATTCTTGTGCTAAGGCAAAGTCTGTATTTAACAAAAAAGCAAAGCCAAATATTAGCAATATTAATCCAATCAATTTAAAAGACTTGTGTAAATTTTTTAGATTCAATAGATTTTCTGTAGATTGCTTTTTCATAACTTTAGGTTTAAGAGGATATTTTAAAAGTATTTTGCTGTGACTTTAGGCACTTATAGATCCCCCCTAACCCCCCTTAAAAAAGGGGGGAACCGGAATTCAAAGTCCCCCTTTTTAAGCTATCCATTAGTCACATCTTTCTTAACAAAAGCTAAAAGCTAATTCTCAACAGGATTAGAGACGATGATGAGAAT
>NZ_JBALEQ010000090.1:0-1388 GCF_036917775.1 Nostoc sp. | reverse complement strand
AGTTGGGTTTTAACTTCACTGTTGCCCAAGTAGCATGACCCGAAGCAAAGAAATATCCTCGCATCGTCTCGCGTGATGGGTGAAAAAGTCCATTATCTAAGCTATTTGACAGAAAATTAAATTCCCAACTCTCTTGCTTATTTTCACCATTTGCATAACTATAAGTATTAGTATGGACGATTTTAGTCTTTTCTAGATTGCTTTTAAAACTTCTCAGACTTTGAAATGATTCTTTGACATCACCAACTGGTGTATATCGCGTCCAAATTCCATGCCAATTTAGCAAATGGTTAGTACAATAATTCCAATTTCGTTCTTTTGCATCCATAATATTTGTATCCAAAATATATTTAAAATCTCCCTTTTAAAAATAGTATTATGATCTATACCAAATCACCAATGGCAAAGAAATATTGGTAGAAACTGCTTGGCGTTGGGAGTGAGAACAAGTGCTGCAATATGCGAGTAGTTGAAAGCGTAGGCGTAGCCCGTCGCAGACATCGCTATTCATTCCAATCAATCAACACCGATTTTCAAATACGTTTTAGCCCTCAGTCCCGAATGGCACTAAGATAAGCGCAAACCCATGATTTAATTGGCTTTTGAGTGTGGGGAGAGGGGGGAGTGTGGGAAGTGTGGGGAGAAAGAAAAAAATTGAATAACTGCATATCAACAAATGCTGCATTGCCTCCCCATCCTCCTACACCTCCTCTCCCCACACTTCCCACACCCTGCCAGCAAGGAAGTTTCAGCTTTTCTTAGTGCCATTCCCCTCAGTCCCTAACAACAACTTTAAATGCCTGGGAAGAGGTGTCCAAAAGCACAAACTTCAAAGACGGCTAAAAAAATGGTGTTGCTAGATTCGGATGATAGATGATGATACCATCCTAGAAGCAGAGGTGGAAGCCGCAATCTTTCTTCAAGAGAGCAGCTAAATTTCTTTGCCTAACTTACTTAGAGCGATTGTCCAAGGTTTTTCAGATCATGGAAAACCATAAGGAGAAATCTAAATGAACTACGACATCAAAGACAAAACCATTTTGGTTACGGGCGCAAATCGCGGCATCGGCAAGGCGATAGTTGAGTCGTTTATTGAACACGGAGCCACCAAAGTCTATGCGGCTGTTCGTCAGCTCAACAGTGTCTCCTCATTGGTTGAGCAATATGGCTTACAGGTAGTACCAATTCAGCTTGATTTAGGTGATCCCCAATCTATTGTTGCTGCTGCTAAAACTGCCCAAGATGTGCAAATAGTCGTCAATAATGCAGGAGTTTTTCAAGCCGGAACTCCCCTAGCGCTCTTTTATTACTCTCGTGAGAGTATAATTAATTACTAAGAGTTTAACTTAGCAAGGGTATTTAATTGGGTTCAAGAACGGCTACCTCCA
>NZ_JBALEQ010000089.1:0-15924 GCF_036917775.1 Nostoc sp. | reverse complement strand
ACACTGATCCCTTCCCGAACTCAGAGGTGAAACGCTGTTGCGGCAACGATAGTTTAGGGGTCGCCCTACGCAAAAATAGCTCGATGCCAGGATTCATATTCAACCACAACAACTTAAGAAAAGCCTTCTCAATTAATCTTGAGAAGGCTTTTCTTTGCTTCAGGCGTATTTGGTTCTGGCTCGTAGCAATATTACCAGCGTGCTAGAACACCGATTCAGTAATCGGGGGATAAAAGAAAATTCAGTTGAGCGTGAAGTAAATAATAGAGAAGACAATAGAGCAAATACTTGCCAGCCAACGTTTATACTGTGAGTTCGCTGATTTTGACCTTGCGAGGGGGAATTATGTCTTACACAGCTTAAGTTCCAGATCATAAAGGAATTCAGGCATTTTCATTGCGGAAAGAATCTGTTTTTGAAGCTGATTGATGGGCGTAATAAAGACGGTAGAATCAGGGAGGGAATAAATAGTTAGGTTACAAAAAGCCTTAAGCATAAGTTCTGCCGAAGGGTGGTCAGTTTTTCGCTTGGGATTACCATCGTAAAGACCTTGGAAAGAATCTTCAGCTTTCTGGAGTGCAAGTCTAACGACAAACTCCATGAGGGTAAAAACTCGCAAAGTGATGTTTAACAAAAACATCAAGCCAGTGATTCGGTTTTGATTTTGGAAATAAATCAGTGAGGCAGGCAACGAACCCCTCTTTAAACGATGGAAACCGCGTCCCTTGAATCCATTCATCCCTGTAATACATGATTGATTGTGTTAGGGTTAGCTGTTCGACAGGGGCATTGGTTACATACAATCGCCAACCAGCCAAAGCTTCTGCTTCCTGAATCGCACTCTCAATTTGTTTGATACGAAGTTGAAGCTGTTCTGCATGAATTGCTACACTCGCTCCCGTGAATCCTTGGGTATCGTGTTGATAGGTGATGCCAGCAATACTGTGTTATTTGTAGATTCTTGCAGAGAATTATCGGAATGACGACTCATGTTAAAATCTCTGAAACTTTCTCAACCAATAACTATATAGTTATTTAATTTATTTTGAAGAAGTTTCAAAACTTAATAAATTTAGGATTTATACATAGGTTAGCCTGTAGGGGATTTGCTCTTTTACTGAAGGATTGTAAAGAGGTCTAGCAAAAGAGCAATATTTATTATAACTTGATAACTATAGGACTATTTACTTGCTTACCGCATTACACATGGTTAATACCTTACCCAAGCCAGAAATTAAAACCCCCAGTAAAGAAACTGTACTCACCCCCCGGTTTTACACTACAGATTTTGAGACAGCCGCCAATCTGGATTTGTCTGCCCAGGAGACAGAGTTAAAGGCAATGCTTGCAGAAATGCGGACAGACTACAACCGTCATCATTTTGTTCGGGATGAGGTGTTTAACCAGTCTTGGGAACACATTGAGGGCGAAGCAAGACAGGCATTTATTGAGTATTTGGAGCGCTCTTGCATTTCTGAGTTTTCCGGCTTCTTACTATTCAAAGAACTATCCCGCAAGCTGAAAAATCGCAGTCCGCTGCTAGCAGAAATATTTCAACTGATGGCACGTGATGAAGCACGCCATGCTGGATTTCTCAACAAAGCAATGGGCGATTTTAAACTCTCCCTAGATTTAGGCAATGTTACTAAAACCCGCACCTATACATTTTTCCCAATTGAGTGGGTACTTTACACCGTTTACTTATCAGAAAAAATCGGGTACTGGCGTTACATTATTATCTACAGACATCTAGAAAAGCACCCAAAAAACCAGTTTTACCCTATATTCCAATATTTTGAGAGTTGGTGTCAGGATGAAAACCGTCACGGGGATATATTTAAGGCGCTTTTACGTTCTCAACCGCAACTGTGGAACAACTGGAAAGCTAGGTTGTGGAGTCGCTTTTTCCTGTTATCGGTATTTGCTACCCACACTTTGACAGTTCATGAACGGGCTGGTTTTTACACCTCATTGGGACTTGATGCGACGGAATTTGACCGCGAAGTTGTTCGTAACACCAATGAGACTGCGGGTCGAGCTTTCCCTGTAATGTTGAATACGGAACATCCCAAGTTTTTCCCACGCCTGCAACGCTGTGCGGGTTACAACATGAAAATTGCAGAGATTGAGAGCAGTTCTGTACCCAAAGTTGTGAAGCTGATTCGCAAACTACCTTTGATTGCAGCAATTGTTTGGAATTTATTGTTGGTTTACCTGATTAAACCAGTTGATGCTGAAGCTTTGCGGGAAACTGTGCGTTAAATTTGGCATTTACTGCTGTAAACTACGCATTCCTTGATTCTACATGCGTAGTTTACTGATGTAGGCTCCAAATTCACTAATATACAAGCAGTTTCCGCTATTGTGAGGTACGTGTTTAGTGCTGAAAGAGTGAAAAAGAGGTAGTGTAGAAAAACTGTATTTCATAACAGCAGGAAACGCTGTAACGAGGACTCATGCCCGTTCACAAATGGGAACAAGAACTTACTCTCTCAATCCCTTTTATAGAGGATCAAAAGTTACAGTAATTGGAGCAATTAGTATTAAAAAAGTAGTTGCATTAATGACAATGAATAACTCAATGGACGGTATTGCATTTGAATTGTTTGTTGAGAAGTTTTTAGTGCCAAATTTATGGTCAGGAGCAGTGGTAGTAATGGATAATTTATCCGCACATAAACTAGATTCAATTGTGCCAATGATTGAAGCTGTAGGTGCGAAAGTTATTTGTTTATCCTCATACTCTCCCGATTTTAATCCCATTGAATTATGGTGGTCACAACTTAAATCTTTTTTACGTAGTTTCACTCCAACTACAACAGAAATGGTTGATAAACTAATCTCAGTTGCACTCGATTTAATAAATTCTCAACATTTAAGAAACTGGTTTGCTAGTTGCTGCTACTGTACCTCATAACAGCCGTAAATGCTGTATCCAAATAATGTTTACATAAACAAGGTTTTAATAAGATTTATTAGCTAAGTATTCTTATGATTGATGTAAGATAGTTAACTTTATAATCTCTCAAATAACTCAATTATGAACCTTGCCATCAGGCATGATTGCTCCCTGAAGATCGGCATTTATAAGAATTGCCCCTGTTAAGTCAGCACCTTGCAGATTTGCTTGTCGCAAAATAGTACTATCTAGATTTGCATAACTCAAGTCAGCACCTTGTAGATTAGCCCCACTTAAATCCGCCGCTAAATTCCCCCACAGTATTGTTTTAGAGAGATTAGCGCGACATAATTTTGCTTTATTTAAGTTAGCGTGATGCAAGGAAACGGCTCTGAGATCAGCATAACTCAAATCTGCCCCAGTCAAAACTGCATATCCTAAATCTGTACGCTGGTCAGAACTGGGGCGTAAGTCTGCTTGAAATAACAGAGAACCAGATAAGTTTGCACCATGCAAATTAGCACCACATAAACTAGCTTTGATTAAATTTGTTTCTTGTAAGCGTGTGTTGACTAGTTTTCCACCCGTTAAATCAGCTTCTCGGAGAACAGCACGATATAAGTCTGCTTCACTCAAATCTATACCCCAAAGGATAGATTCACTCAAGTCTGCTTCCCGTAAACAAGCTTGGCTAAAATTAGTTTTACCAAGTCGCGTTTGACGTAAATCAGCATAGCTAAAATCTGCGCCTATGAGGTTGGCATTTGTTAATTCTGCTTCTTGCAGATTCAGTCTTTGGAAGCTTCTTTCTCCAGCAGCATAAGATTTGAGAAGTTCATTTATATCCATGTTAGAAATTTTAAGTTCAGGAGAGGGTTTTTCATACGATCGCTGTGTAATTCTTCATACGGGGTATTGGGGATATAAGTTAATGAATATACTGTTGGAAATCTTAAAGCTGAAAAAATGAGACTTGATTCAGATTTTTTCCAACCGTGCGATCGCATTATAATCAGGAACCCCTTCTAGCGATCGCTTACTTTTATCTAGTAGCACATTACCTTCTGGCCAATGGACTTGCAAGTTTCCTGACTGAATTGGTGCAATATATACTTGACAGAACAACTCACCTAACTCATTCTTAAGAATTACCTTATCCCCATCTTTTAAATCCAACAGTGCCGCATCAGCAGCATTTATTAGCACTGCCTCTCGCACCGCCCCAGTAATTGCATCCTTACGTTCCTGTACCATACTATTAAATTGCTTGCCTCGGCGCGTTGCTACTAAGAAATAACCTTCTGGTAATTCCCTTTGGCGTGGCAATAATACGCCGAAGTGCGCCTTCCCATCGGGTGTAGGGAAGTTCCAACCAAAGCACAAATGTGAACCGCCATACTGAAATTGATCACCAGCCTGCTGTAGGTGTTGAATCCCAGCATATTGGGGGACAATTTGAGCAATTTCTTGACGGATAGCAGCTGTGTCAGCAAAAGCCAGCTTATCTGCCAAATCTGGTTGCACGCGCCTTGCTAATTCTAAAAAAACTTCCCACTCTGGACGCGCTTCTCCAATGCGCGGCCCTGGAATTTCTGGACTGAAAATTACCCGGCGTTCAGTATTAGTTTCTGTTACTCCCCCAGGTATTTCGTAGCGAGTCGTCGCAGGTAAAAGCACCACAGTATCAGCCGGTTCCACCAGCATTTGGCTAGAGAGAACAATATCCGTATGTACCCGCAACGGTATTTTCTTCAGTGCCGCTTCCACATAATCCGGTTCTGGCAGCACTTCTAAAAAATTCCCTCCCACAGAAAACAACACATCTAATTCCCCCTGATATGCGGCATTAATCATTTCTGGAGCAATTAAACCTTTACTTGCTGGCACTTTAAAGCCCCAATGTTGACTCAATTGGGCAGCATTTTCTGGGGTAATGGGTTTACCACCGGGAAACACTGTGGCGTAACAGCCCATTTCTGCGCCACCTTGTACCCCAGAGTGGCCGCGAATTGGCATTAAACCACAGCCTTCCCGACCGACAAAACCTTTGGTAAGAGCTAAGTTGATAATACTTCGCACATTATCTTCGCCGCATTCATGCTGGGTAATGCCCATACTCCAAACAAATACGGCTTTGCTGGCTTCTTTGACCATTTTGGCAAAGGCGTACATTTGCTCACGGGATGTACCAGAAAGCCGTTCTAATTCTTCCCAAGATTGGCTTTCTAAAGATGTTTTGAGTTCGGCAAAGCCAACTGTGTGTAAATCTATAAATGACTGGTCTACCCAGTTGTTAGCAATTATATGTTTAATTGTGCCATTCAAAAATGCTATATCCCCGCCCATGTTGATTAAGAAGAAGTCTTCGGCAAACTTTGTACCGAAAACAGCACTTTCCACAATTGAGGGCACCCAGTAGCGCTCCATTCCTGGTTCGCGGTAAGTGTTAATAACTACAATTTTCGTACCAGCTTTTTTGGCGTAATGGAGATACTTAACGGTGACTGGCTGATTATTGGCAACGTTAGAACCAATGAAGACTAATAAATCAGTACCAATCCAGTCTTTATAAGAACAGGTGGTGGCCCCTGCACCCAGAGCAGCTTTCAGTCCTGCCGTACTGGGAGAATGGCAGATGCGGGCAGCGTTATCAATATTATTGCTTCCCATTGCCCGCACAGCTTTTTGGGTGGCATAATAAGTTTCGTTGACAGTTCCACGACTGGTAATATAAAAACTAAGGCGGTCTGGTTTAGTGGCACGGATGCGATCGCTAATTACCCCTAAAGCTTCATCCCAGCTAATACGGCGAAAGCCTTTTTCCCCTCGTTGACGCATCATCGGGAAAGGAAGTCTTCCCAAGTTCCGTAATTGGGCACTTTTTTGCTTTTGTAACTGCGAGACATCCTCCAATAGCACAGGGTCAAAAGCTGGCATAGTATTCATCCGCAACAGCCGCAACCGGACATTGCAGAGATGGATGCCATCTAAAGTCCAATCCTTCATCCCGGTTGTTCCAAGAGCGCAACCATCACAAACACCTTTGTCAAGAATATTCCACGTGTATCGTAGTTTGTCACGAGACAGCCAGATTGCCCGAAATACTTCCCAATAGTTGTTAGGGTACTGTTCGCCAATGCCGAAAGGCTTCCAACTTGCCCAGTGCTGGGGTGTCCAATATTTCTTCGGTTTAGGCAACATAGCCAAAATATAATGTATTTCTTTAAGGCTACCGTTTTGAGTAGCAAATGAGTAGCAAAGTGACTAAAAGTCTGCTCTTTGTAGTTCATGCAAGAGAAAACTGCTGTATATGGGACAGTAGTTTTACTTTTTTACATTCGTTAATAATCTCTGATGTGGAAAAAGTATTTGCCAAAAAGCTAGGATTTTTGCCGGATAAATAAAACCGAGTTCTTAATTTTAGATACAGTCGATCTTAGGTCTATAAGTAAGTTGGCACAATAAATCAAACTATATAAATAAAAATGAATTAGCTAAAAACCTTGTAGTTATTGCCTATTGCCTTATCCTCACAACAATTATTTACGCCCACTTACTTATTCCATACAATTGATAACATCTTAACAAGGCAAACTAATGCTAACAATAGTTCCTTTTCCAGGAATGCTATCGATTGTAAATTCACCACCATATAACTTCACTATATGCTGAACAATAGCTAGACCTAAACCTGAGCCTTGTTGCTCCCATGATTTTCGATTAAACTGTACAAAAGCTCCAATTGCAGCAATTTCTTCAATTGTCATTCCTTTGCCATGATCAATTACATATAAATTAAATTTACTACCTTCTACCTTACTCTTAACTTGAATTTCATTACCTGGAAAAGAAAATTTTAAAGAATTATCAATTAATTCTTCAATAAGAATACTTAATTTCTCTTCTGGTAACTGTATTATAAATTCTTCGATATCTAGCTTTAAATCTTTTTGTCTGGAATTTTCTGTAGTTTTTTTCAGAGCAACTTGACTAATAATTTTCTTCGCAAGACATTTATCTTTCTTTTCTGTAATCTGACAATTATTTTCAGGATTTTTGGCTAGTAACTCTAGATTACTATATAATAAAAATCTTTGAACTAATGTATTCAGTCGATTAGCAGATGTGTAAATGAATTCCGCAATTTCGGCTTCTTCAGAGCTAGGCATGATGTCACAATTTTCAATTAATAACCGTGACATACCAAGAATGCCATTTAAAGGAGTATTCAGTTCGTGAGGTAACGAGTGAGCAATATTCATTCTCAGTTCGTCTAGTTTAGATTTAGTTTGACGCTCAACCAAAGCGTGCTTTTCAAGACGAGAAGCGATCGCGTTGAGTAGTTCTTCAGGAGTAAATGGTTTGGTTAAATAATCATCAGCCCCAAAATCCATGCCCTGACGAAAATCTGAACGCTCTGCTTTAGCAGTGACAAATATTAAAGGTATATTGATTGTTGCTTCGTTTTGACGCAGAGCAGATAGTACGCTAAAACCATCTAATTCTGGCATCATAATGTCGCAGATAATTAAATCAGGTAATGTATTTTTGGCAATTTCTAATCCAATTAGACCATTTGGAGCTATCAAAGTTTCAAAATCAGAAAGCTGTAAAATCTCCTGAATATTTTCCCGAACTTGAGGTTCATCTTCTATGATTAAAATTGTATTCATCTAGTAATAATAAATATAAAAATATAATTTTTCTGAAGTTGGGGTGATGCTTTAAATAAAATCATCAAAGGTTTAAAAGTTGAATTTTGTTTGATAGGAAAAATCTGAGTAATCGTGAAACAAGAATCGTATGATTAATTTCATATTATTTGCTAGATTTTAGTAAATTAAATTTTTGCATAGTTTTTATATTTTCTGGTGTAATTAATGCCTGTAAATTCTTCATTTGATTCAAAAGTGTAATTTCTTTAACATACTCTTGTTGTAAAATACTCAAGTAGCGATCGCGCTCAATATCGGAGTGAGCTTTTTTCAACATATAGATTGCCATATTGATATTTGAAAGCGGGTTAGCTAAGTCTTGTAAAAATTTTTCTAAAACCTCATTACATATCTCTGCTAGTTGTTGGCTCTCTTGTAGCTTTAATGAATCTGTCTGTATCTGCTGACTCAGCTTGATATTTTGTTGATATTGCTGTTCATATTGTTGTTTGATTAAAATTGGTTTTTCTGTGCGAGCTAATCTAACATTAATTGCCTTTAGCAGTTCTTGTGGTGAGAAAGGTTTTGTAAGGTAATCATCGGCTCCTAACTCCATACCTTGGCGTAAGTCACCACGATCTACTTTTGCAGTCAGAAAAATTACTGGGATAAATTCAGTTATTGGATCTTGGCGTAAGGCTGTCAGTACACTGTAACCGTCAAGTCCAGGCATCATAACGTCACAACATATCAAGTCTGGTTTTTCTGTTTTAGCAAGTCGTAATCCTTCTAAACCATTATTTGCAGTAATAGGGTGAAAATCTGAAAAACTTAAAATCTGTTCAATATTTGAACAAATTTGCATTTCATCTTCAATTACTAATATTTTTTTATTCATTGGCGTAATTTAAATAGTGATTTTGCCTAGGCAGTTTTGTTATTGTCTAAAGATGCAGTTATTAGAGCAGATTATCCAACGTGACAATTTGGCAAACTAGATGAGACTCTAAACGATGCCTCGTAGTTATTATTCCCCAAAATTATTTACTAATAACACATCAAATAGCTTCAATTGAGGATATGACTTATAATTAGTGGTAGTTCTACCCTAAATGTCGTACCCACTCCGACCTGACTAGAGAAGGTAATTCTGCCACTATGAAGGTCTATACACTTCTGGACTATTGCCAAGCCTAATCCAGTTCCTGGCGTATTACCAACATTACTAGCTCGGTAGAATGGTTCAAATAATTTCTGCTGTTCCTCGGGGAAAATCCCAATACCTTCATCTTGAATTAGAAAAACTGCGCTTTTGTTTTGAAGTAATAAATCAATTTTAATCTTACTGCCTTGTAGTGAGTATTTGACAGCATTTGATAGCAAATTACTCAGTATTTGCCGCAAAATTTTCTTGTCTATACAAGCCATAAAGCGATCATCTGTCGATGAGTTATCCAAGTACTGGGGACAGAAGGCTAGGATATGGTTAGGAGAACTTAGTTGAATTTCCTCTACCAAAGAGTGACAGAAATCAATCAATTTAATACAAGTTGGTTCAAATGCTAATTTTCCAGCTTCAGCCTTATTAATTAGCAAAATGTCATCTAACAGTTGAGTGGTATGTTGAACATAGGTTTGAATACATTGGAGATGTTTTTGCTTTTTTTGTTCATCCAGTTTATGACTAAAAGTGTTTAAAATCCCAGCAGAAGAAGCAATCACAGCTAAAGGAGTTCTGAACTCGTGGGAAGTCATAGAAATGAAACGAGATTTCAACTCATTTAGTTCTTTTTCTTTCTCTAAAGCTTTACAAATATTTTCTTCAGCTTGTTTGCGCTCACGTATATCTTTAACTACCCCGATCGCATAAATTGGTTTGCCAATCTCATCTCGAATTAGAGAAACCGTTAAATTTACCCAAATTACATCACCATTTTTATGTAAATAGCGCTTTTCTATGGAAAATGTTTCTACTTTTCCTGCTATAAGTTGTTGCAAATTATTGAGATGGGCTTGTATATCCTCTGGATGTGTAATATCTTGAAAATTTTTCTTCAGGACTTCTTCTTGGCTGTAGCCTAAAATTTCACACAAGTTCTGATTAACTTTAAGAAAATAACCATCTAAAGTCTCTAATTTAATTCCTACAGCTACTTGATTAAAAATAGCTCTAAGTTCTGCTTCACTTTTTTGTAAATCTAAAGTGCGTTGCTTAACCCTAAGCTCTAAATCTTGATTGAGTTTTTGTAAAGCTTCTTGCGCTCGTTGTCGTTGTAGTTCAGCTGATGCTCTGGCTGCAAATACTTTGAGAATTCCTTCAAATTTATGGTGGTCAGGTATGGGCTTTTTATCTACTATACATAGTGAGCCAATCGGTTGACCAAAATCATCACTTAAAATAACTCCCATAAAACTTTCGGCTTGCATCGCCACCCATCTTTCAGCATTAGGGAAAAGTTGCTGAATTCCTGAAGGACAATAGTAAAATCCTTGCTTGAGCAAAATTTCACAAGGCGTTGATTTTGGGTCATAGAAAATATTGGATTGTAACTGTCCATCAGACCAAAATCCTAAAGTGTGAACTTGCCCATCAATTAACTCAGTTACTAAGGTGTGAGGTACATCTAAAGTAGAAGAAATATGCTCAACCAATGCTGGGAAAAAGTCACGCCCAGTAGTAGAAGCGGTACTTTCTATTAAACTTTGTAAGGCTATTTCAGCTTGTTTGCGTTTTGTAATATCAATTCCTACTGCAACAGCAGCTGTGTTGTAATGATATTTTTGAGCAACTAGCAAGTAATTGCATATTTTGCCGTTGATTTGGGTATCAATAATGCTAGAATCTGCCACATCTTGGCTAGCTAAGAATTTATGCATAAATTCTGTAAATTGCGGACTGCTTTCCATAAAGCCTAGTTCTTGTCCGATAAAAGCATCGGTAGTCAAGTTAAAACTTTCAGCTAAATGGCGATTAACCCCTAAATAATATCCATCAGAATTTACCCAAGAAACAAACCCAGGTACTGCATCTAAAACTGTTTGTAATTGCTCTTTGGCTTGTCGGAGATTCTTTTCTGCTCGTTGGTATTCTGTAATGTCTTCAGAAATACACAATAGGTATTCGGGTTGTTGGTCTTTGTCATACAAAGGAATTTTAGTCGTATGTAAAATTCTTCTGCCAAAACTATGGCTGTCAATAGGTTCTTCAGGAATATCTTGAGGTTCACCAAGAGCAAAAGTTTCTTGGTCTTTTTGGCAGAAAAAATCTGCTTGTTCTTTCGGGAAGAATTCGTAATCTGTTTTACCAATAGCCTGCTCTGCTGTAATGCCAAAAATGTTTTCGCAGGTATGATTCCAGAGCTTGAATTTACCAAAACTTTCTGGTTTGGCATCTTTAACAAAGACTGCTACAGGTAGATTATTAATCATCGACTGTAAAAAGTTGCGAGTTTGTTGAAGTTCCTCTTGTGCTTTTCGACTCTCAGTGATGTCAATACCTGTACAGACGATATACTCAAGTTGATTATCTCGATTAAGTAAAACCTTATTTGACCAAGAAATTAAGCGGCGTTCGCTATCTTTAGTAACTAAAGAAGTTTCATAACGTTGAGGAAATTCTCTCTCTGCTAAATTTTTAAAAACGCCTTTGATACATTCTGTTATTTCAGGTAATAGCAGTATATCCCAAACAAATCTTCCCTTAACTTCATCAAATTTGTAACCTGTAGCTTGTTCGCAAGTATGGTTAAAACGAACAATTCTTCCCTGAAAATCTACTACAATAACCAAAGCATCTGCTAAATTCAAAATTGCCGAAATAAAATTACGCTCTAATCGCAATTCTGCTTCAATTCTTTGGCGTTCTGCAAGTTTGACTTGTGCATAATTGTAGAGTCTAGCTTGTTGAATTGAAACTGCCAGCAGACTAGCAGGAGTAACTAATCCGATTAATTCTCCTTTCTCTCCGACAATAGGCAAATGGCAAATCCGATGTCTCCTCAGCAAATTTAACGCAGTAAAAATATCTTTAAAATCTGTTAACTTTAGTGTGATTAACTCTCTTGTCATCACTTCCGCAACACTGATTCCTCCTAAATTTTTGCCTTGTGCTGTCAGCTTAATTAAATCTCGCTGTGTAATTATCCCTTGTAACTGCGAGTTTTCTATAACTAAAACACAACTGGTAGCTTGAGATGTGATATTATCTATGTCTTTACTTGAGCTTGTCAAATAATTGGTATCTTTGATTGGCACGCCATCAGAGTTACCTGGTGCTTCATTGATTAGTGCAATCACATCTGGAAGCAAAATATCAGAGTTAACAATCAGAGGATGACGAATGATCGTCATTTGTAAATTATCAGAGGTGACAGAGTTAATAAGCATTATGTATAGATGTCTTAATCAAAAAATATCTTTAAAAAAGATACAGATAACATCTTTACTTATAATTTTTTAAAAAACATCAGTATTTTCTATGAGCAATTTGCTTATATCTTTTTATTAAAGATTTAGGCTAATGCTCATGGGTCTCATCTCGACAATTTTTAATAAATTTAAATCGTATTCCAGCAAATAAGCTTTAAAACATATAACTATGTTCATAGTCCCAACATTTATCATCATGCCAGGTTCTACCACTATATTGACAGTCAGACCTATTGTTAATCCAGGGAATTGATGTAGGGTTGTCGGGAGGTGATGAAATTAGAGAACTAATTGAAGACACTACATAAGAGGCGATAACAAAGCTAGAGCTTCCTAAAATAATTAAAGCTATTAGGATAAAAATAAAATTAACAGGCTTCGATTCGATAATTACAATTTTTTTAAAGCCTAAAGTCTGCTTGAATCTAGACTCTCTAGCTGCTACTGACATTAGATTAAAACTCCTTTAATAACCAATACCGTTCAAAACTTGTACAAAATTGTGGGTTTGAGACGCGATAAATCGCCGTCTCTACAAGTGTTATGGTCTTATCTGAACTGTATTGCTTTAATAACCGGAAGAAGGAGCGAATAGATTAAACCGACTAAACTAGCTAAAAAGAAATATTTTTTGCAACCTATTCAATATATTGATGAATTATTTCTGTTCGTACTAGGTTTAGTATTCATGGTTTCAATCCAAAATTCATCGAGGAAAAATAGGAATTTTTTCTTGATTAAATTCCCAGGTTTTACTTAAATTGCTATTTTGGATTCGAGAAAAAATACTGAGTCGCTACTCTGGAATATCCGTAGGGTTCAGGAGATTGTATAGAAGGATGGCAATCTGGCTGATGATAAAAATCACTGTTTAGGCGTAGTCCAATCTAGGCATTGCCCTAAAACCAGGATTTTATTTTGGTGCTACTAGTCTGGCCGTAAATGAATTTTACGAGCAGCAAATTTACTGAACGCTTTCGGAAGATAACTAGGTATGATTGCAAATTCTATTCATACTGAACACGGAGGCAAAAATTTTTAGGGATTTGGTGAAGACATCAGGCCAAAGGGCAACATAGATATATCTCAAACGTTTTGTCTGCTCTTTATGTAAATTTCCTATCCAGATATAACTCACTCCACTAATGTCAAGCTATTAGCATGATGAAAATCAAGGTATAATTTTTTTGAAACGCGATCGCGTTTGTATTTTTAACTTATGAGTCATTTCTCTCCCCTGACAATTCTGCTAATTGATAATTGCCTAGAGACCGAGAAGCATATTGTCGTTTTTTGAAGCAGGACAGGTTGTATACCTATCGTATTTGGGAGTTTGAGATAGCAGCGCAGTCCATGAAATGGTGTCAACAGGAGATGCCAGATATAAGCTGGATTTTGAATTGCCTGATGGGGATGGGCTACTGTATTGCCAAAAGCCGCGAAAAAACCACCTTTGATTTTGCTAGCAGAAGATAATCAAAGAAATCAAGTTTTAGCAAGGTAGCAGAAATTTTTAATGAATACTCAACCTTCTATTTTAGTGATTGATGATGAACCCGATAACTTCGATGTTGTGGAAACCTTGTTAAATAATGAAAACTACGAGCTACATTATGCTTCTAGTGGTCAACAAGCTCTGAATCGCCTCAACAGTCTTCAGCCCGATCTGATTTTGCTGGATGTGATGATGCCTGGTCTAGATGGGATGGAAGTATGCCAACGCATCAAAGCTGATCCACAATGGCAGATAGTGCCGATCATTATGGTGACAGCATTAACTGCTAAAGAAGATTTAGCTAGATGTCTAGCAACAGGCGCAGATGACTTCATTAGTAAACCCATCAACGGCGTAGAATTACGAGCCAGGGTTAATTCTATGTTGCGGATTAAGCAGCAGTACGACAGCCTGCAAGTTTTGCTGCAACTGCGAGAAGATATGGCAAATATGATTGTCCACGATCTCCGAAATTCTCTTACCAGTATTGTCCTCGCGGCTGAAATTCTCCGGTTTTACGACTTGTCACCCGAACAGCAACGAGGCAAGGCTGATCAAATTTTATTTGCAGGACAACAGCTACAATCATTGATTAATAGCTTGCTGATCATGGCAAAGTTAGAATCTGGAAAAATGCTTCTCAACTACACAGAAGTAGACCTTTATTTACTCTGTATGTCAGCATTAGCAGATTTTGAAGCGATCGCTACTCAAAAGAACCTGCTTTTGATAGGTGAATTACCTGAACCTGGTGGCATTGTGAAAGTAGATGCAACAATCTTTCGTCGAGTTCTAGATAATTTGCTCTCTAATGCTATTAAGTTCTCCCCATCTAACTCTCAAGTTACCCTACGGGGAGAGTATTTGGCAGCAGGCGGTGCGAAAGTGCAAGTCGCTGATGCAGGCCCCGGAATCCCTGAAGACGTAAGAAAAATCATATTTGATAAATATGAAGTTGCAAGTCGGATACCAAATGTTTCGCAAATAGGTTTAGGATTGGCTTTCTGCAAAATGGCAGTCGAGGCACATTCCGGTACAATTACCATCGAAGATAATTATCCAACTGGTAGTATCTTTACTGTATTTACTCAAAAATAAATTATTAACTCCAAAATTGCCGCATCTAGTCAGATTTTCAATAGGTACTCCTTTTAACTATTTAGCAAGTATTTTGTGAAATTAATGTATTATTTTAGTACTATAGGAATCCGGTTTGATTTCTGTTGACGCAGCGTGAGGTAGCTATATTTACTTGCGTGGGCAGGGAACAGGAAAGAAGGGATAGATCCATACTGAGTCTTGTGCAAAAATGAAAACTGGTTGCTATAGTAACAACTTAACTACGCTATTATGAAATTTAATAACTAATTAGTTATTAAAAAAATATTGTACCGACTATTAAATCTCCCTATGCCAAAAACTAAGCCGCACAAGTCCGATCCAGCTGTTCTTGTGGCAGTTGCTGACTACTTCAAGGTTTTATCAGAGGCAAGTCGGCTACAGATTTTAGCCAGTCTAAAATCAGGGCCAATGAATGTGATGGAAATTGCCGAGGTCACTAACTTAGGTCAGGCAAATCTATCTAAGCATCTGAAAGTGTTAACTCAAGCAGGGATTCTATCTCGTCAGCCCAAAGGTACGAGTGCCTATTACGAGATTGCCGAACCAATGATTTTTGAGCTTTGTGAGTTAGCGTGCGATCGCATTAGTGAACGCGTGCAACAGCAGGCTGAGAGCTTGAAAGTCCTTCGAAGTAAAACAGCAGTTTTTTAAAAAATAGCTGATATCTTAATTGGGTAAAAAAATGCCCTCCTAGATACTGGTAGTTAGGGGCACAACGATCATGCCCCTACAAATGATCCATATTCCCTTTAATCTTCATCAAGGGCTGGGAAAGCTTCTTCAATTTGCCACAACTTATCTTTGTTTTCAACAAACCAAATACGAGTTTCGGGAGTTAATTTACTCCAGATAACTTCAACAGGGATGTGAGGAGATGAATATTGGTACTCCTGACCAAGTGACTTGAGATTGTCTGCTACATCGTGGGGAATTCCGAATTGTTCCCAGTCAACTGTTATATGTCTTCCCGAAACTCCGGCTGTAGGGTCGAAAATCAATTGTGCTGATCTGACTAAATCAGCAAAGTGTTTCGGTTTGAGTTTGGTGATCTCTTGAAGTTGGAGTGATTCGTTATGCTCTTGAGACATTATCGCCGCAGTGGTAAAGATTAGTGGTGTTTGAACTTACTGGCAGAGATTTTGATCCCAATATTTTTACTTTAGCGCAGAGCCGCTAACTTGATCTTGATTTAATCAGACCTTGAATTTTCAGACCATCTAAAAAGCAGCAAATAAGTAGGTAGGTGGGGAAAAATCTAACTATGTTAAGATAAGTAAATACATAAAATATATTTACTTAGTAACAAATAATATGGGCGCTCGTTT